>NZ_JAQMTM010000036.1:0-19028 GCF_028331085.1 Anabaena sp. CS-542/02 | reverse complement strand
GTTGACGGTGGTCGGTGAGCGGAGTCGAACCGTTGACGGGTGACGGTGGTCGGTGAGCGGAGTCGAACCGTTGACGGGTGACGGTGGTCGGTGAGCGGAGTCGAACCGTTGACTGTTGACGGTGGTCGGTGAGCGGAGTCGAACCGTTGACGGGTGATGGGTGATGGGTGATGGGTGATGGGTGACGGGTGACCAATAAACTTTATATTATCGGGGTATCTTATGCTTCTTATGCCAGATTTTTCTTATTTTGCAGTATCGGGTTTTATTCCTAAAATGAGGAGTTATCCTAATCAAACTTCATCGCTGATTTTACATAATATGTTATCCGGTATAGTTTAGTTGATGAACAAGGAAATAATTTAGACGATGTTGAGCGAACATTGCCAACATGGTTTAATCCAGAAACAATTTATCAGCATTTGAACGGAACACCAATAAATTTTGACTAATAAACAGCTACTGTCGCGCCATAATAGTCCGCATTTCAGCTTCCCGAGCTTGAATCAAATCGCCACTAACATCCACCGTCACAGAGTAAATCTTACCCGTAAACTTAAAAGGCGGCTCATAATCGGGTGTTACAGGCGCACCAGGGGCAATTCCACAGGTGACACCACTAGTCAAACCTAGCGCTAAAGGAGTAGTTACAGGTACATCAATCTGCCCGACCAACTTCTCATCAATATAAAGTTGGGCGCGTCCTGGTGTTCCTTTTCCCTTGGCTAAATCTGGTTGACCCGTGACTTTAAATTCAAAGCGCAACTGGTGGCGACCTGCTGACACTGATGACCCAGATTCAACATGATAAAGGAATCGCCCTACATAATTATGAACCCAGTGCAGTTTGCCATTCTGCACATAGAAAGAATAGCCACTATCATTACCCCCATGAGCCAGTAATATTCCTTCTGCACCACCTGGGGGAATCTCCACATCAGCCGTAATACTATGGGGACGATTTAACACCCTCACCGCACTGCCCGCGGGAACCGCTTGAGTATCAGGATAGTAAACATAGTGGCTACGATTGACATCAATTGGTGGGCGTTCTTCCGCGAATCGTTGCACACCACGTCCATCCACAGGCAACACATTATACTTACCAGCCTCTACATACCAACTAGCAATCATCTCAATTAACTTAGGGCGATTATCAGCCGCAATATTGTGATTTTCCGCAAAATCTGAGGCGACGTGATACAGTTCCCAGTGATGAGTATCCAAATCCGTCAGAGTTTCCGCCGAAATCGCTTCACCAAAAAACCGCCCCGCTTCTGTAAATGAAGGACCCGGCCAAGGACATACTGCCCGCCAACCATCATAGTAAAGAGAACGATGTCCCATCATCTCGAAATATTGGGTAATATGCTTCGTAGGTACAGTACTATCATTAAACGTATGGGCAAAACTGACACCTTCAATGGGAGATTGAGTCACACCCTTAATCGTTGTTGGTGGTTCAATTTCTAGTAACTCAAGCACCGTTGGCACAAGGTCAATAGCATGAGCGTACTGAGTCCGAATTTCCCCTTTCGCCTCAATACCTTCAGTCCAATGCACAATTAAAGGGTCGCTGATTCCCCCCCGATAGGTTTCCCGTTTCCAACGCCGGAAAGGCGTATTCCCTGCCCAAGTCCAGCCCCAAGCATAATGGTTAAAAGTTTCTGCCCCGCCTAGTTTATCCAATGCTTTGAGATTTTCCTCTAAGGATTCTGGCACATTGTTAAAAAACAGGTTCTCATTCACTGAACCAGTTGGTCCCCCTTCCGAACTTGCGCCATTATCCGAGATCACTATAATGACAGTATTCTCGAACTCACCGATAGATTTAAGGAAATCGAGTAAACGACCGATATGGTAGTCAGTATGGGTTAAAAAACCAGCATATACTTCCATCATCCGGGCATAAAGCCGTTTTTCTGCTGCTGAGAGACTATCCCAGTGCGGGACATCGGGATCATGGCGAGAAAGTTCGGCATCAGCTGGAATAATCCCCATTTCCCTCTGACGGGCAAAAACCTTTTCCCTGTAAGCTTCCCAACCATCATCAAATTGTCCGGCGTAGGCATCAGCCCATTCTTTTGGGACATGATGGGGGGCGTGCATTGCCCCCGGACAGAAATACATGAAAAACGGCTTATTTGGGGCAATTTGCTTGGCATCAGCGATAAAGCTAATGGCCTTGTCTACTAAGTCTTCGGTTAAATGATAGCCTTCTGCGGGGGTCTTATCTGGCCTAACGGTGTGGTTATCATAAACCAAGTCTGGATAATACTGGTGGGTTTCTCCTCCTAAAAAGCCATAAAAACGCTCAAAACCGCGACCCAGAGGCCAGCGGTCATAAGGTCCTGCGGCTGAAATTTGGTCTGAGGGAGTTAAATGCCATTTTCCCAACGCATAGGTGTTATAACCATTCTGGAGTAATATCTCTGAAAGAAACCCATTCTCAAAGGGAATATTTCCATTACTACCAGGATAACCCGTAGAACCTTCTGTAATGCAAGACATGGCGTTAGAATGGTGATTGCGCCCAGTCAGCAGACAAGAACGGGTGGGTGAACACAAGGCCGTTGTATGTAAATTGTTGTAACGTAAGCCATTAGCGGCTAGTGCGTCTAAGTTAGGTGTTTTGATGGGACTTCCGTAGCTTCCAAATTGTCCAAAACCCGTATCATCGAATACAATAAATAGGACGTTTGATGCACCTTCTTTTGCCCGCAAAGGTTCTGGCCAAGCAGGACTGGATTTATCAACTGTCCGGCCGATGACACCAGGGAAAGTATTTGCGGGTTTGTATTCACGCAGAGACATAAATCTGAGATTCTTGAGAATATTTAATTTTTAACAAAAGCCCCAAAATTCTATATCTTCTTTAAGAGGGGTTAATTTATTCCCCCAATTACCATACTGATAGAACTAATGTATTATTGGTCACGATGAAAATCAATCAAATGATCATCTGAAAGCAGCCAGTACAACTCTTACGGACCTGCACTGACAACTGACTTCCCATACAGATATATCTGATTCTACTTCTCTTATTTTGGTGCATCTTCATGGAGAATTGGTATAAGCCAAGAAGATGTAGATAAAATAAAACCAATTATTGATGAATTATCACCAAAATTAAACGCATACCTAAATTCACTTAAAAGTAAATCAGTCAACAGTTAACCGTCAACAGTCAACAGTCAACAGTCAACCGTCAACAGTCAACAGTCACCCAATATGCAAGAATTTCAACTAAAAGTAATTCACACAGATAACAATAACTTTGCATTGGAGTTATATCAATGTGCTTATAAAAAAGCTGGAGAAAAAAAGCGCCCATCTGCTAAACGAATTGGGCGGTTAAAGGGTAATGCTTTAGTATTAGTTAAACAGGCAATTTATGATTGTTTAAAAGCGAATAACTATGACCCAAAAACCCTAAGCCATCATCGCCAAAGTCCTTATATTTTGAATGAAGAATCAGGGATAAATCTGGCTTTGCTGTTTCAGACTTTGCAACCCCTCTCTAAAGTAGAACGGATTGCGAATATTTCCCAGGGAATTAGGGCTATGAGTTATGAGGAATCCCACTACTGGTTTGCTAAGATTAGTAACGGTAAACGTAGTCAGGCTTTGAAGGCCATTAGGGTATTATTGGGTGACGGTTGACGGTTGACGGTTGACGGTGGTCGGTGAGCGGAGTCGAACCGTTGACTGTTGACTGTTGACGGGTGTTAAATATAACTTTATAAATAGGGTTAACAATCATTACTTAGAGTATTATATGTAACCTACCAGTCCACTTTTAGTGGACTTTTGCTATTAAACGCCTAATTCATTCCCCAGCCAATGGGTGTTGATGGTGACACCTCTTGTTAGTAAAGTAAAATCTACAGATAGTATTGGTGTTAATATTGCTGAGGGCAATGGACGTTACAACCTGCAAGATAATCAACGTTTTGTTAAAATTACCAGAGAGTCTTTAAATCAGCTTGCTTACCAAAGAAATCTTTTAAACCAACAAAATCTAGATAAAATAAAACCAATTATTGATGAATTATCACCAAAACTAAACCCATACCTAAATTCAATAACAAATAAATCAATCACCCGTCAACCGTCAACGGTTCGACTCCGCTCACCGACCACCGTCAACAGTCAACAGTCACCCACCATGCAAAACCGCCCCTCCGTATTTATTGAAAAAATGATGCCTGTGGAAGTATTAAACGAGCAGGTAAACTTTGAACACGGGGGAAATCCATTTAAAGGGTTACATCGCTGGTATTCCCGGAAACCATTATCTTTTAGTCGCGCTAGTGTCTTGGCTTCTATCTTACCAGCAGATATCACTATGGATGAATTTAAAGATTTGCTGGGGTTAGTACCAGGGAAAGAAGTAAGGCTGTATAAAAATACCCCTGCTCCTGCACAAATTCAGAAAGTCCATAATTACTGTGAGAAACTGTGGGGAACTCGCACACCCACGGTATTAGATGCGTTTGCTGGGGGTGGGAGTATCCCCTTTGAAGCATTGAGATATGGGTTAAATGTCCTAGCTTCTGATTTAAACTCCGTGGCGGTGGTGACCATGAAAGCGGCCATGGAATATCCCCTCAAATTTGGACCCGATTTACAGCAGGATATTGATAAATGGGTGAAATGGGTAGGAGACCAAGCCAAGAAAAGATTGGCTGAGTTTTTCCCTTCTTTACCAGGGGAAAAGGTACAAAATTATTTATGGGCGCATACCGTTGTTTGTCCACATTGTGAATCTGTTGTTCCTTTAAGTCCTAATTGGTGGTTAAGTAAAACTAGCAATTATGCAGGTAAAGGACAAGCTAGAAAGGTTACAAGTGATTGGTATGCAGTAAAGCCAATTCCTAATCCTGAGCAGAAACGGGTTGATTTTAAATTGGTTAAGGGTAAGAAGGGTAAGGGGACAACTATTGAAACTGATGATGGGGAATATGACCCTGATACCACAACCACCATTAGTAGGGGTGTGGGTAAATGCCCTAATTGTGGGAGTGTGATTGAGGATGATGTTATTAAATCACAAGCTCAATCAGGTGGTTTAGGTTATCAATTGTATGGGATTGCTTATAAAAAAGGTGAAGGAAGTTTAGAATTTAGGGGTATTAGTGATTTAGATATTGAAGGAATTATTAAATCTGACAAATATTTAAAATACAATTTTGAAGAATTACAAAATATTTTACCTATAGTTGATGTACCTCATGGTCAAGAAACAGAAAGATTATTTCCCATGGGAATTGATAATTGGTCAAAATTATTTAACCCCCGTCAACTTTTAACCCTGGTTACCTACGTTGAAATTATCAACGAAGCCAAAGCACTAATGCAAGTTGAGCAGGAATGGGAGAAAGCACAAGCAATTTCAACTTATTTAGCTTTGGTATTAGATAGATGCGTTGATGAAAATTGTAGGTTAGGACGTTGGAATCCTCCTAGATCTGGTTCTGAAGGCGCTTCATCACAACACGCACTCAATTTAATGTGGAATTATCCAGAAAAAAACGGTGCTGGTGAATTATGGTTTTGGTGTGCCGATGTCTTTACATCAGACTATAAAAACCTGTGTGCATTATTAACCCCATCAACAACCATCCCAGGATTCCAACAACAAGACCCTAAACTTATTCAAATTGACTCAGCCTCAGCGGATAACCTAACACATATCCCTGATAACTCAGTTGATGCAATCATCACCGACCCCCCCTATTATGCCACAATTCAATACGCCGAAATTTCTGACTTCTTCTATATCTGGCTAAAACGCACCTTGGGGGATATCTTCCCGGAATTATTTTACTTAGAACTTACAGACAAAGACCGGGAAGCCGTGGCTAACCCTTCCCGCTTCCGTAATATGGGGGTATCCCCGGAAGAACTGGCTAACCAGGACTATGAAGCAAAAATGTCCATGGCCTTCGCTGAATACCACCGCGTCCTCCGGGAAGACGGGGTCATGACAGTACAATTTAACCACAAAGACTCCGGCGCGTGGGATGTCTTAGCTAAATCTCTGATTACTGCTGGGTTTGAAATTACCGCATCTTGGGCTGTGAGTACAGAAAATCCGCAAAACTTACACCAAGCCCAGAAAAACGCTGTATCTAGCACCGTGCTGTTAGTATGTCGTAAACGTGACCCCAAAGCAGAGCAAGCTTGGTGGGATGATGTGCGAACTGAGGTACGGAATACTGTGTTTGAAAAAGCCCCGGAGTTAGAGGAATGCTTAACAGCAGATTCTCGCCCTGCTGCTGATAGGGTAGCAGACCCCCAGCGCCGGATTAAACCCCCTGGGATTAACTTGTGTTTAAGTGCTTTTGGTTGTGCTTTAAAGGTGTTTACCCAGTACAGTTCTATTTTAGATAGTGCGGGAAACGTGGTAGAACCTAAAGCAGCTTTTGAAGAAGTACGCCAAGCTGTGGTGGAATACCGATTAGAAAAGTTATTAGCAGGTAAAGACTTTAATGGAATTGACCCCTTAACTCAATGGTACATTTTAGCTTGGGATACCTTTGAGGCGCGGGAGTTTCCCTTTGATGAGGCCAGACAATTGGCTTTAGCGGTGGGTGGGTTTGATGTTTCCGATTTAGTCAAACAACATAAGTTATTAGATTCTGGGAGTGGTTCCTGTAAGTTACTCACCCCCCAACAACGGCTGAAAAAACGGGCTTTTTCTGTAATTGATACAGAATTTTCAGCCAGATATTTAATAGATGGACTTCACGCCATTATCGCTTTGTATCTAGAAGAGGGAAATACTGAACCGGTGCGTAGGTTTATGAAAAATACTGGCTTGGTGAGTAATGATTTATTTATGCGGACATTTGAGGTGGCGTTGAAAGTGATTCCCCGCATTGGGGATGAAAGGAAACGTATTTTAGAAGAGAAAGCCTTGTTAGATTTGTGGTTAGCTATGGATGAGATTAAAGCTAAGGTTGTTTATGTGCAAACTGAGTTGACTGTTGATTGTTGACTGTTGACTGTTGACGGTTGACTGTTGACGGTTGACTGTTAAATATAACTTTATGAATAGGGTTAACAATCATTGCTTAAAGTATTATATATAACTTACCAGTCCACTTTTAGTGGACTTGTGCTATTAGACGGGGAATTCATTCCCCGGCTAATGGGTGTTGACGGTTGACTGTTGACGGTTGACGGTTGGCTGTTGACGGTTGGTGGTTGACTGTTGACTGTTGGCGGTTGACGGTTGACGGTTGACGGTTGACGGGTGATGGGTGATGGTTGAGGGGTGATCAATAAACTTTATATTATCGGGGTATCTTATGCTTCCTATGCCAGATTTTTCTTATTTTGCAGTACCGGGTTTTATTCCTAAAATGAGGAGCTATTCTAATCAAACTTCATCACTGATTTTACATAATAAAGATAATGATCAATGGGATTCAGTATTAAGACAAGAAGATACTGATTTAATAAATTGGCTACATAACAAAACTGGAAAATTACATAATATTTATTTTCCCTATGCTCCTAACCATAACTTTTTAATTCTTAATAGTAAACATATTATGAATATAGTTGAACCGGCAAAAAATAGAATACATAACTTTCTGGTAGAATTAGGAGTTGAAGATGTTCAAGAATATATGAGCGATAGTAATGAATGGTTATCTATACTTTTTAGTCTTGGACCTCATCACTATAGAGCAGCTGAAATTGCAGCATCTTGTTTTGAAATCTCATCTGATCAATTCCCTATTATATTACTTTGGTCTAACTTAGATAGTAAGAATTTAATTAAGCTCATACCAAATTCATCTGATGAAAATATGACTGAATATGTTAAATCTCTTTATTGGTCAATTATTATGGCTACTAAAGATATGTCTAGGTATGGCAATATACCGATAAACATCCTCTTAGAAGAAATTCAAAGTAAATTAGATCAGTCACACCACATAAAACAATATTCGCCAAAAATTAGGTCGATGGAAATATTCACAGCACCTAAAAGTATAGCGCGTATTTTACAGGATATAGCGGATAAATATAAAGATGAATTTAATGATGCTATATTAAATTTTGAAGATGTTGTTACAAATACCACTGATGTCAAATCAATTATTCAATTCTCACATAAATCAAAAAATGAAATTATAAGAGAAATGAGGAGTGTAGGATTTTACAAAGTTAGAGAAGGTGGTAATCATGAAGTTTGGCAACATATTAAATTAAATAAACCTACCATAGTTCCTCGACATAGAAGCTTATCTAGTTTTGTAGTTCGTAGTATTCAAGAAGATATTCAGTATGTGATAAGCGCTTAAAACCGTCAACCGTCAACCGTCAACCGTCAACCGTCAACCGTCAACCGTCAACCGTCAACCGTCACCACCTATGGAAAATTTTCAAAATTTGCAAGTTTACCAGTTGTCGGAAAAGCTTGCAAACGAAATTTGGTTGATTGTACAAAAATGGGACTATTTTGCTAAGGAGACAGTTGGTAAACAAATTGTAAAATCTACAGATAGTATTGGTGCTAATATCGCTGAGGGGAATGGACGTTACAACATACAAGACAATCAACGTTTTGTGAAAATTGCCAGAGGGTCTTTAAATGAGACAAGACATTGGTTAAGACTTGCTTACCAACGAAACCTTTTAAGCCAAGAAGATGTAGATAAAATAAAACCAATTATTGATGAATTATCACCAAAATTAAACGCATACCTAAATTCACTTAAAAATAAATCAGTCAACAGTTAACCGTCAACCGTCACCAGTCACCAGTCAACCATCAACAGTCAACAGTCAACAGTCAACAGTCAACAGTCAACCGTCAACCGTCACCCCTCACCCGTCAACCGTCATGAAATACCTGCGTGACCACCCCTGGAAGATTAGCTATACCAGCAATACTCATAATACTATTGCTGATTTTTATATTCCTGCTCTAGAGTGTACTATCCAATATGACCGCAAAGCAGGTTTTTTCAGCAGTGCAATTTTGAGTAAAGTGGCGCGTGGTTTGGGTGCAATGCTGCACAATGAGGGGAAGATACGCTTAATTATGGGTTGTCAGTTCAGTCCCCAAGATTTACAAGCGATTCAACGGGGATATGAACTACGAGATGCTTTACTCAGTCGTTTAGATGCTGATTTACAACCACCAGCAAGTTTTGCTGAACTTAAACATCTAGAAATTCTCAGTTGGTTAATTCAAAATCAATATCTTGATATTAAGATTGCGATTCCTCTTCAAGAAAACGGATTACCAGAAGATAGTATACAGCAACTAGACCCACAGCATATCTTTCACGAAAAAGTCGGTATTTTTACTGATAGCAATGGCGATAGGTTAGCCTTTAATGGTTCTAATAATGAATCTATCGGTGGGTGGGAAAGAAATATAGAATCCTTCCATGTTTATTGTTCATGGGAAGGAGGAAGAGAATTAGACAGGGTGGAAGAGGAGGTAAGTAGGTTTGAGCAAATTTGGTATGATATATCGCCTAATGTGAGAGTTTTTGAAGTTCCCGAAGCGGTACAACAGAAGCTGTTACGTTACGCACCTGCTACTAAACCTAATTGGAATATCCAGACTGAATTTGATACTCGACCAATTAATAATGTTGACAGTCCCCCATCCCCCATTCCCGATCCCCCGTCAACCGTCAACAGTCAACGGTTCGACTCCGCTCACCGACCACCGTCAACCGTCAACAGTCAACGGTTCGACTCCGCTCACCGACCACAGTCAACCGTCAACCGTGAACAAGAAAAGTTAGCATTTACTCAACTTACCAATATTCATGAACACCCTGGCTGTTTAGATTTTTGTTTAAAATCAATTCCTATTGAACCTTGGCCACACCAAATTAAAATCCTGCGTCGTGTTGCTAAAAATTTTCCCCAAAGTTTTCTGATTGCTGACGAAGTTGGTTTAGGTAAAACAATTGAGACGGGTTTAATTTTGCGCTATTTGCTGTTGTCTAAACAAGTGAAGCGAGTACTAATTTTAGCACCTGCTAGCGTTCAACCCCAATGGCAAGAAGAACTAAGGGAAAAATTTAATCTACATTTTTGGAGTTATACACAAAATGCGTTCACCGTTGACAGTTCACTGTTAACCGAAAAATACACTCAACCATCAACCGTCAACAGTCAACAGTCAACCGTCAACAGTCACCCGTCACCCATCAACCGTCAACGGTTCGACTCCGCTCACCGACCACCGTCAACAGTCACCAGTCAACCCTCAACCAATCCCTGGAATACCCAAGATTTAATCCTTGCTTCTTCCCATTTAGTGCGGAGGACTGAAAGAATGCACCAGCTACTAGAAGCCGAACCATGGGATTTAGTAGTATTAGATGAAGCTCACCACGCACGGCGCAAAAGTCCCCAAGACCATAAGGAAACCCCTAATCGCTTGTTGGAATTAATGGTACAGCTCAAGGAGAAAACTAAATCTCTGATTCTCCTGTCAGCAACTCCTATGCAAATTGACGCTATAGAGGTTTTTGATTTATTAAACTTGCTAGGACTAGGGGGACATTGGAGTTATGGCGATAACTTTTGCGATTATTTCGCCTCTCTACAAGATGCTGTTAGTCCCAAAGTGATGAATTTTTGGCAATTAATGTCTACAGATTATTTTCGGGGTGGTGGTCAACCCTGCTCTAGATTAGAACAGTTTTTGACCAAAAGCGATCGCTCTGGAGGTAATGGAGTTAATCGCATCCTAGCTTATAAATTACAGGATATTTGGCAAAGGGGTAAAAAAATCTCTAATCACAAACAACTGTTAGGGGATGAAGAGTTTATCAATACCTCACGTCAATACTTGACTGTAAACACTCCTTTAAAAGATTTAATGTTTCGCCACACTCGCGAAACTCTCAGACAATACTATCAAAGGGGATTACTAAAAAAGGATATTCCTACTAGAGTTGTGCAAGATAACGCCATTACTCTGGAAGCAAAACGGGAAGTACCGCTTTATGTTGCTGTGAGCGATTATGTCCGTCATTTTTATCGACTAGCACAAAAAGAGCAGCGTTCCTGTTTAGGTTTTTTGATGACCCTTTACCGCAAGCGCCTCACGAGTTCATTTTATGCAGTCAAATCATCTTTACAACGGCGTTTAGATTATTTGTTAACTCAACAAGGAAGCGTTTTTAGTGATGATGATTTATTAGATGTAGATAATGCAGATGATGCAGTGATTGCTGGGTTAGAATCTTTCTTTGAACCGGTAGACCCCCAGGAAATTCAATACTTGGAAGATTTATTAACCCAGTTTCAAAACACAGGGGAAGATACTAAACTTTCTCGGTTTATTGAAGTTTTACGTCAAGAATTAACGCAAAGAGAAAGTGTAATAGTGTTTACGCAGTATACTGACACAATGGATTATCTGCGAAATACTCTCCAAGAATTATATGGTAGCCAAGTAGCTTGTTACTCTGGTCGCGGTGGGGAAATCTTAACCACCAACAGTCAACGGTTCGACTCCGCTCACCGACCGTCACCCGTCACCCACCAACCGTCAACCGTTAACAGTCAACCAACCTGGTCTTTAGTTCCCAAGGAAAAAATTAAAAGCCGATTTTGCCAAGATGAAATTAAGATTCTTCTGTGTACTGAATCAGCCTCAGAAGGTTTAAATTTACAAAATTGTGGTGTGTTAATTAATTATGATATGCCTTGGAACCCTATGCGGGTGGAACAGCGTATCGGTAGAATTGACCGGATTGGACAGAGATATCCTACTGTAAGAATCCATAATTTTTACTATGATGGCACTGTGGAAGCGAAGGTTTATAGAAAACTACGGGATAGAATTAACGCCTTTGCTAATGTGGTGGGTAATCTGCAACCAATTTTAGCTCAGGTTCCTACGTTCATTGAACAAGCTGCAATGAGTGCTGACCCAGAAGAGGAAGACGTTTTGATGTCGGAATTTGATTTGACATTAGACACACCTATTCGTTCAGACATCGAAACAATGATCATTATGGATCTGGATGCTGATTTGGCAGAAATTAAAGAACCTATTCCACCTACTCCCATGACTCCAGAAACTATTGAGGATTTATTTACCTCCTCTACAATTCTCAAATCTGCTGGGGTGATGTTTGAGCGCCAAGAAGAGAAAATTTGGTTACTTACCTATCAAAATAAACAATACATGGTTACTTTTTATCCAGAGGTGTTTGATAAAATGCCTTCTCTGAGGTTGATGACTGTGGGAGAACCTTTATTTACAGAGTTGTTGACTGTTGACTGTTGACTGTTGACTGGTAGGGGTTCTCAGGCTCCCACTATGTTTTGATACCACTAAAGGCGGTGTTCACAAATTTCAGCATAAGGACAAAAATTACAATTGTTAGGGGTTGGTACAGCGGAATAATCACCAGCCAAAATCCTCTCTATTAATATTTCCGCATCTTGGGCAGTAGTTTGTAAATCCTCAGGGTTAAAGGTGTATAAATAATTATGACGCAAGTAAGCTATGTGGGCTGTTGTTCGTCCTTTAGCTTGTGCATAAGCCCAAAGTTGAAACCGATGGTGTTGTGGATTGATTTGGCGATCGGTTTTGAAGTCTAGTACCCAATCTGCTCCTAATAAATCAATAATGCCATTGAGTGTTAGTCGTTTTATATTTAAGGTAACTGGGACTTCCCATTGAGTATTAGCTTGGCGAAAAGGGGCGAAAGTTTCCACCTCATCAAATCTCTGAGCGAGTTGTAAAGCTTCTGCTACAGATTCTCGCTCTAGATCCACATCAAAACGAGCTAGTTTTTCTAGGTCACGGATTTTATTTTCTAGGGCGATATGTGTTAAAGTTCCTATCCGTCTTCCCGTACCTATTCCGTGAGCTATACCTGGATGTCCTTGGATAAAGCGGTAATAAAATTTTTGGGGACATTGGGCGTAATCACTCAGAGCAGTAACAGGTAATTCAAATAAACCTGAACCAATAGAATTAAGCAACAGGCGTTGAGGTGGTGGTGGTAAGGGGGGTTCTGGGAGAATAGGAGGTTGAGCTAATTCTGAGTCAAAAATTATCGGTTCTATACTAATTCCCGCTGCTTCTAATCCAGGTTGCAATTTAGCTAACCCCCCTCCTTTTTCATCTGCGGCGGTGAGAATTATTTGGTCACGGGCGCGGGTCAATGCTACATACAGGACTCGTAAGACTTCGGATTGCTCTCGTTGCTGCTGCTGATATTCTAACCATCTATAAAGTACTGGTTTTAATACCTCATCTTCCTCATCTTCCAGTTTCAAGGCTACACCATCTTGAGAGTCAAAATAGATACTTTCACTCCCGTTTGGTTGTGAGCGAGTTAAGTCAGGAACTACAACTACAGGCCACTCTAAACCTTTGGCTGCATGGATAGTCATTAATGCTACTGCATCATTGGTGGATAATGGTAACCGGGGTATTTTTACTTCAGCAATAGCTAATTGTTTCAAGCGACGGACTACAGTGAAAACGTCATGATGACCATGTTCTAGTTTGCGTATGAAATCCATAAAGCCACGCCAGTCAGCTTCCCTTCTATTTGCACCTGGTAAGTTGGTAATGACGGCGGTGTAACCTGTCAATTTGTCTGCTAGTTGGAGTAGGCGAGTGGGAGGTTGCAAGTTGCGATCGCGCAATAGTTGTTGCAAAACTTGTACAGGTCGGCTAAATTCGGGAATATCTGTGGTTTTAAGTTTTTGCCACCAATGAATTTTGGGTTGGCTTTTTTCTTGGTTATCCTCTGTTGTTGATTGTAGTTGTTGAGCAAAGGTAAATAATGGGCGATCGCTGACTGCAAAAAAGGGACTACGCAGCACGGCTACCAAGGCTAAATCATCACTCGGATCGGCTAAAAACTGCAATAATGCCCAAGCATCTTTAGCTTCCCTGGTAGCCAATAAGTTACCACCACCGGCTAAAGCTGTGGGGATTCCCTCGCTTTCCAATGCTTCGCCATAATTTTCTAGTGGTTCCCAAGTTCGGGATAAAATGGCAATATCTGTTGCTACTATCGGGCGCAAGTTACCGGTTTTGTGATCATGAATCAAAGTTTGTTGGTCTAGCATATCTTTGAGCAACTTGGCAATATGTCTAGCTTCTACCCTCTGACGTAGGGGTTTATTGATTTTTGATTCTACTTGTTGTAGGGCAAAAACCTGGATGGGTGGGTTAGTGTTAGGGGGTACAGTTCTATAACCTTGCAAGTTTTGGTGTAATGTATTCAGGAGAGGTGCAAATATGCGATTAATATTTTGTACTAATGGTTCATGGGTGCGAAAGCTGGTATCAAGAGTGACTTCATTACCATCAAGATTACAAATGCGATCGCGCCAAGTTTGAAAAACTTCAACATCAGCACGACGGAAACCGTAGATTGATTGTTTAACATCACCAACAATTGTTACCTGGGTGCTTAAGGTCAACAACTCTAAAATTTTTGACTGAACAGGATTCGTATCTTGAAATTCATCGACTAAAAAAGCTTTCCATCTTTGGGCATAATAGTTTTGCACCTGCTGATCTTGCAAAGCCAACAGAGCATGAACTTCGATATCTGCAAAGTCCAACAAACGAGCGCGGCGTTTTGTGTGGTTAATATGGTCTTGGACAAATCTAAAAGCTTCTCTTAGTGCTGGTAACATTGCCGCTAATTGTTCATCAGCAATACCGATTTCTAAAGTGATTAAACCTGCTTTTAAGCTATTTTTGACTATTTCTCGCAGTTCTTTAATGGCTTCCTTGACTATTGGTAAAGCTCCTTGTGGCCAATTCTTATTACTACCAACATTGATTTTTAGCCCAGATATCACTGACAAGGCTGGTTTAATATTCTCTGATAGTTCTATTTCCCCTATTGCTTGAATCGCCGGTTGACGAGCTTCTGCTTCCAGGCGATCGCTTGCTTTTCCCACATAAGTTTGTAGGGTATCCCGTGCTGAGTGCCAAATTGGATCGCCTAGTAACTCCTTGAGAGCTTTTTCTTGTAAATCTTGTGCCAATTGTTGCCAGTGTTCTGTACTCTGCTCCAAAGCTTGTTTAGCAGTGATGGGGTCTTTCAGTAATACTGGCAAGACTTTGGACATTAAAGAAAAAGGTACTTGCTTATAAATATCTGCGGGTAGTGTATCTAAAGCTTCATTTAACCACTGGTTAGATAAAAGCGCCCCTTCCAGTTCATCTAAAACCGTAAAATCAGGCGGTACATCAGCAGTAAAAGCATGTTCCCGACAAATCCGCACAGCTAAAGCGTGGATGGTGGTGATTTGGGCTGCTTCTAGTTCTGCTAGTAAATCATAACTATCCGGTAATTGTTGATTAACCGATGAACGAATGCGCGATCGCAATTCTGCTGCTGCTTTATCGGTAAATGTAACAGCTACTACCTCCAAAGGTGAAAGTTTCCCCTCCCGTAAATGATAAAGGTAGCGTTCAGCTAACATATGGGTTTTCCCAGTTCCAGCTCCAGCTATAACTGCAACGCTACCATCAGCATAAACTGCTGCTTGTTGTTCAGGAGTCAGAGTCATACTATACCCCCTTTCCGGCTTTGGCGAGTACCTTTGCGGCAAACTAAATCATAGGCACAGAAGTGACAAGCATTTTGATCAACATCCGGCTTAACAGGGTAATATCCTGTTGCTAAATCAGTTTTTATTTTTGCTGCTATTTGTTGTTGTTCTTCCTCACTAAGTGGCTCTAATCTTATCTTCTTACGCTTAGTGAGCAAATAGTAATTAGCCTCCTTTATCGGTTCATCAGGAAATAAAACTGTACTAACAATATGGGTGTATAATTGCATTTGAATATCTATATTAGTTTTGTCATCCTTATCTTTAATACCCGCAGGTTTTTTATAACCCGTTTTGTAATCTAATAAAACCAACCCTTCAGGAGTGCGATCAATTCTATCAATTATTCCAGTTACTTTTAGTCCATACCAATCACCAGTAAATCGCTTTTCTAAGCTTACTACTTCTACATCTGATGGGAGAAAGTCTGAGTGCTGCAAAGTCCGATTTAAAACTTTGATATGTTCAGCCCTGCGAGATTCCCAAGCCGGAATAGGAGCTAATTGTAAATCTTTCTCTGCTTCCATAAATGCTATTTCCAGTTCCTCTAAGCTAGGCTTGGTAATATCAACAGCGTTTAACAGTTTGGCTAAAACCAACTCTAAACTGCGGTGATAAAGGTTCCCTTTTAAACTAGGAATAAGTTCATCTGCTGCTTCTTCCATTTGTGCCAGCCTTAGCACTTTATGAGCAAACCATTTAAAAGAACATTGACCTAAAGTTGTTAACTGCGATGCACTAAAAACTATAATTTGAGGGTCTAAATGAAGATTAACTACCCCATCGTATTCATCATAGGGTTGGTTTCCTTCTCGTCTTTTTTCTACTGTCCAAGCATGGATAGCATAGGGTAAGACATGATCTTCTAATGAACTGTCGTGTCTGAGAAGAATCCTTCGTGCTGCTTCTAAACTGGCAATTGGTAAAGCTGGAGGTACACTAGATTTTAAACCCAACCTTGCTAGGTATGGACTAGGTAGAGATGGCTGAGAACCCATCATTTCAGGATAAGAAAAAATTAATTGCTGGTTAGGAATTTGTAGCAATGCGTAAAATGAAATTGCTTCCCTTCGTGCCGCTTGAGCAGCATCTTCCAAATTAAAGCCCAACTGCTGTAGATGTTTGCGCTCATAAAAATCAAGCATCGGGTCATCCCGTACAGGAGTTGGTAATATACCTTCGATCGCTCCCAACACAAAAACATATTCAAATTTAGCACCAAAAACCGATAGGGGGGTATGTAATTCTACGCCACCTCTACCGGGTTGAGCCGGCACTGTTAGTATTGTCAAACTACTGATGATATCCTGAGTAAATTCTTCCAGGCTGATAATTTCCTCTTCAGGTTTTGATAGTTCTACTAACCCTGCTTGCAGTTGATAGTAAGCAACAATTTCTCTTACCCAGCGGCCGCTATGTTGGCGCACATTAAATTTATTGAGAACATCTTGTAATCGTTCCACCCAATTAGCGCGTTTGTCTTGTAGTGGCCAGTCTAGAAAGGAAAGATTAACACCCAACTTCTGCCACGAAAAGAGATTACAGGGGTGTTGCTGACGGGCTCGAACCCAAATTTCCGCAGATAAACCAGAACATAAGGGATGACTCAATAGTTTGGCTGTAGACTCAAAGGGAAATTGTTTTTGAATAACCTCTAGTAGTAATTGTATCCAGGCTCCCAGCCTAGTTTCAATTAGCGGCACTGCATATAATGCACGTATAGGTAGATTGTATTCGTGAGCAATATCTAAGACAATAGGACCATAAAAAGCGTCATCCCGCGCTACCACAACAATTTCATTCGCCCGTATTCCCTGATCAAGTAAACTTTTGACTTGAGTAAGTACCCCTCTAACTTCTGCTTCCATGTGAGGATAAATGTGAGCTTTTACACCCAGGGGAGGATTTGTACTGCGGAAAAAGCATTCTGTGAGGTTTTCACCCAAAATTTGGCTTTTTCCTCTATATTTTCGTATTTTCCAGCCTTGTTCTTGTAACCAATTGATTGCTGCCCGGTTTTCTTGGAAAAGCGCAGCATTTGGGCATGGTAAGATGATTATGCTGCCATAATCGGCGATCGCATTCAGAAAGTTTAGCTGATCAACCCGTGGCTGGAAGTAACCATAAATCAGCAGTTGTTCCCGCTCAGTGACAATCCTACTCGCCTCCCAAAGCATAGATGCTGGGTCTACCACTCCATGTGATTTTAGTAAGTCTATATAGGTAACTGCTAACTCAGCTAGTTGTTTTATACGATGACTACTAACAGTAGCTAACTGTTCCAAATCTACTCCAGCACGTAGGATGGCTTGGAGAGCAGGAGTAATCGCTCGCGTAGTTCCCTCAGTATCTGCAGTTGGTATAATTTCACTTACTACTGTTTTTAACCAACGTGATGCCATTACTGTAGGAACACATCGGATATCTTTTTGTTTCAACCTGTGTTGCGCCAATTTTTCCAAGCTATGGTGTGGTACTTTTAAAGCTCTTGCTGCTTGTGGCGTTGGTGTAATCACTCTTAAATTGTGATTGTTTACTACTGATTCCTTAATACTTATATCAGTTTTTACCAATTCCCACCATAACCCATAGGTTTCTATTTCTGTGTTGGGAAGTAATGTGGTCATATTAAGTCACCCAGTGTGTAAACAATTGCATAAAATTCAATCTTAAAATGAATATATCATCTAAGTATCTATATAGATAAACACACAAAATTATTATTATTATTTTTGCTTCAAATAAGAATGATTTAAATCTATATTTAGATAGATGCAAAAGTTACTAAAGTAAACATTATTGCCAGAATACAAAGATGTCAGTATGATGGAGAGTTTAAAATTATGACAAAAAAATCTCAGAGGATTTCCGAAAATCATTCATATTTTTAGTAAAAAAAACTTACTTGTATTATTACGTTTATTACTTATATTACTAATACACTAGTATGATTTACTGATGTTCAAAGAGCTTACTTTTGCCGTAGTATCTGTTATAGCAACCGCCAAGGTGGTTAGGACGCAAAAAGCAAGACATCCTCAATGGCATCTCGTAAAGAATCAAACTGCTCAAGTTTTTTGCGGATTCGACTTTTTAACCAAGACCAACATTTTTCAATCTGATTCAGGTCTGGAGAATAAGGTGGTAGGTATAACACTTCACACCCTGCGTACTCAATCAGTTGTTGAATGCGCCCACCTTTATGAAATGTAGCATTATCCATCACCACAACCTGTCCCGGTTTGAGTGTGGGAAGCAAACAAGCTTCAAGCCAGGTCTCAAATACTATTCGATTACACGCACCCTCGACAGTGAAAGGAGCTATCAGCTGATGGTTACACAGCGCGGCAATTATGTTCACCCGACCTTCACGACGACCTGATTTAAGTGCATGGAAGCGCTGTCCTTTTGAGTTCCAACCGTAATCATAC
>NZ_JAQMTM010000035.1:0-39918 GCF_028331085.1 Anabaena sp. CS-542/02 | reverse complement strand
CTTCGTTTCCCAAGAATTGCGGGCAGCAGAAGACCCAGAGTTTGAAACTTTCTATACCAAAAACATTTTGCTGAACGAGGGTATCCGCGCTTGGATGGCTCCTCAAGATCAGCCTCACAAACAATTTGTATTCCCTGAGGAGGTTCTACCTCGTGGTAACGCTCTCTAATAGACCGACTGTATTAGGCGGTGGACGTGATCAAGAATCCACAGGTTTTGCTTGGTGGTCTGGTAACGCTCGTTTAATCAACCTATCTGGTAAACTACTGGGCGCTCACGTTGCCCATGCTGGTTTGATTGTATTCTGGGCCGGAGCGATGACTTTATTTGAAGTCGCTCACTTCATTCCTGAAAAGCCGATGTACGAACAGGGTTTAATCCTGCTTCCTCACATCGCCACCCTGGGATGGGGCGTTGGTTCTGGTGGTGAAGTTATCGACACCTTCCCCTACTTTGTTGTTGGTGTACTCCACCTCATTTCTTCAGCTGTCTTGGGTTTTGGCGGTATTTATCATGCTGTTCGTGGACCAGAAACCTTAGAAGAGTATTCCTCCTTCTTTGGTTATGACTGGAAAGACAAAAACAAGATGACGAACATCATCGGCTTCCACCTCATAATTCTCGGATGTGGGGCGCTGCTGTTGGTGCTCAAAGCGATGTTCTTTGGCGGTGTGTATGATACCTGGGCACCTGGTGGTGGTGATGTTCGTGTTATTACTAACCCAACACTCAACCCCGCTGTGATCTTCGGTTATTTGATCAAGTCTCCTTTTGGTGGCGACGGCTGGATTGTCAGCGTCAATAACATGGAAGATGTCATTGGTGGTCACATCTGGATTGCCTTTATCTGTATTTCTGGTGGTATTTGGCATATCCTCACCAAGCCTTTTGCTTGGGCGCGTCGTGCGTTCATTTGGTCTGGCGAAGCTTACCTTTCCTACAGCTTGGGCGCTCTTTCCTTAATGGGATTCATCGCCTCCACAATGGTTTGGTATAACAACACTGTTTACCCCAGCGAATTCTTTGGTCCGACTGCTTCTGAAGCTTCTCAAGCTCAAGCTTTGACCTTCTTAATTCGTGACCAACGCTTAGGTGCTAACGTCGGTTCTGCACAAGGCCCCACAGGTCTGGGTAAATATTTGATGCGCTCTCCCACTGGTGAAATTATCTTCGGTGGTGAAACCATGCGCTTCTGGGATTTCCAAGGCCCTTGGTTAGAGCCTCTACGTGGTCCTAACGGTCTTGACCTGGATAAAATCAAAAATGATATTCAGCCTTGGCAAGCACGTCGTGCTGCTGAATACATGACCCACGCGCCTTTGGGTTCTCTGAACTCCGTGGGTGGTGTTGCTACGGAAATTAACTCCTTCAATTACGTATCTCCACGTGCTTGGTTAGCAACATCTCACTATGTATTAGGTTTCTTCTTCCTCATTGGTCACCTATGGCACGCTGGTCGCGCCCGCGCTGGTGCTGGTGGTTTTGAAAAGGGAATTAACCGCGAAACTGAGCCAGTTATGTTCATGAATGAGATTGACTAGGTTATAGGTTTTGTTTCATCACTGACAATCAATTTTTTACTTGCCCTTGTTATTAAACAAGGGCTTTTTTTCGTCCCCAGGATATGAGATAATTGAACTAATTGCATCATCAAGCAGTAATTATGAGCAATAAAAATTTTAGCGATGCTTTGCGCTGGACATTAGAAGCGCAGCAAAAATTGCAGAATATTCCCTTTTTTGCCCGTTCCCAAGCTAGAGCTAGTATTGAACACTTGGCACGTCAAGCAGATAAAAAGGTGGTCACAGCCGATTTGGTGGAACAGGCTAGGCTGGAATTTGGACAGTAGTCATGCTCCCATAACTAGTTCAGGGAGAAACTTTTGGTTTGAGAACACCAGGAATTGCTTCTATGACTCTGTTAGCAATTTCTTCAGGTGTAGCTTCTTCTCTCAGGGTGATTTTGAGGTCAGCTTGGGAGTAAAGTGGTTTTCGTTCTTCGAGAAGCGATCGCAATTTGCCCTTGGGATCGGCATCTTCTAACAATGGTCTTGTAGTATCCTCTGCTATGCGTGTGTACAGTAATTCTACTGGTACGTCTAGCCATACAACTAAACCATGGCGGAGGTAACTCCAGTTTTTTTGTGCTAATACGATGCCTCCACCTGTTGCTATAGTCAAATGGGTATAAGCACAAACTTGTGCCAGTACATCGCTTTCTAACTGGCGAAATGCTGCTTCACCTTCTTGGGCAAACACCTGATTAATGGATCTTCCTACTGATTTAGTAATGACATCATCAGTATCTAAAAACCTATAACCCAGATGCTGTGCTAGTAATTTTCCTACCGTGGTTTTACCTGCGCCCATCATGCCAATTAAATACAGGTTGACTCCTTGCAATAAGCTGTTCACCAGTCATTTCACTCCATTAAAGATATATTTGTCTCTACAACTTCTCTAAATTTACTTAAGCAGATTTAGCCTTTACTTCTTGCTTGAATCTGGAGAAGTGAGAAGGTAGAACTGACTGACTCTGGGTTTGTCTGATGATGGTTTAGTATCTGCCTGGTGAGAGCTAGCGCCCAATTGTACCCAATACTTAAAAGCTTATTTACGCGAGGGGTCATCTTCATCCTCTAAATCATCATCTTCAAAAAACTTCCAGTCGTCATCATCAGCTTGATTCTCATCTTGATTAGTAGTCGGTTGTTGTAAGGGTGGTCTGATTACCCGATAATCAGCATCGTAAATGGATTCAGTTTTTCCCACGGCGGTATTTTTTGGCTCACGATAGTTATAAGAGTAAACAGAACCAGATTTAGAACTGCTTTGAGGTTCTTGTTGGCGTTCGTAGGTGGTTTGAGGACACGAAGTCCGGGGTTCTGGTGGTGCGCTGTCAAAGTCCCAATCATCAGTTCTACTGTCATTTGTATCCCAATCGTCAAACGTGTTACTGGTGGCTGACTCGGTTTTACCGGTTGCGCCGGTCGCTCTAGAAGGCTTGCTGAAAGGTTCCTCCCTAAATGCCGCTTTCCCGCTGGGTGAAGTGGCCGTTGATTTAAATGGTCTTTGGCGTTCTTCTTGCCCCCCAAAATCAATTGGTATCTTCAGGAGGATAGTAATCAGGAGCGATGTAAAAACACCAGCAGCAGTACTAAAAACAATCCACATTGCCAGTGGTAACGGTAGAGTTCGCGTACCCAAAAATACTAGTGGGAGAACAGGGGACCAATTTTGAACTAACAATAGTGTGAGTATTCCTAGTACTGCTACTAAAAGAATTAAGCGAATTACAGCCATATAAAAGGCAAAAGTCAAAGTTACGAAATCAACTAAAGACAAAATTGATTAAATTTTACCTTTACTTACTTCCTTGCCACCTCTGAATGGGAATGCAATCAATATCTAGTTGATCTAAACCACGAGCAACTACAAAATCTACTAAGTCATCAATGGTTTGAGGATTGTGATACCAAGCCGGAATGGCTGGTACGACCCTGACTCCAGTTTCTGCCAAACTTGTTAAGTTTCGTAGGTGAATGAGGCTGAATGGTGTTTCTCGGGGAACTATGACTAGCTTTCGCCCTTCTTTAATCTGGACATCGGCAGCCCGTTCTAGTAGGTCAGAACTTAAGCCAACTGCTAGCTTTGCCACTGTACTCATGCTGCATGGCATGATGATCATCCCCAAGGTGCGAAAAGAACCACTGGCGATTCCGGCTCCCACATCACCCCAAGGATGACAGCGTAGTTTACCCCCAAGGGCTACTCCAGCTTGTTCTCGCCAGAATTGTTCTTGTGCTGATGGTTCAGCCGGCATTCGAGTTTCCTGTTCGCTGCTCCAGACCATGTAAGTTGATTTAGAAGCAACTAGTTCAATCTCATAATCTGCGGCCAGCAGATATTTGAGGGCACGAACGGCGTAGATGAGACCAGATGCACCAGATATGCCTAATATAAGTGGTTTAGAGTTTGTGGACACGGCGGCTCGAATAAAGTTTATTAATCGTCTGCATAAGTATCTAAGTTACTGGGTAAGTAGATATCTGATGCGTCGTTTTGACTAGCATTAACATCAAAACCTTGAGACACAAGATCATTGCTGACAGTTACTAAATCAATTTGCTGACGATAGTAATCGACACTTTTAACTTGCACAGCTACGCGATCGCCTAGTCTGTAAGAAGCTCGATTTTTGCGACCAAATAGTGCCTGTTGTCTGGCGCGGTATTCATACCAATCATCTTTGAGCGAACTGACATGTACCAGTCCTTCCACTCGTAAAGGTACGCTGATATCTTCTTGTGATAATGATTCAGCGCCTGGGACTTCAATTTCCACAAAGAAACCATAAGATTGCACCCCAGTAATTACACCTTGGAATACCTCACCGATGCGCTGTTTCATCAGTTGGGCTTTTTGCAGTCCAGCTAAATCGGCTTCGGCTTCTTGGACTTGTTTTTCTCTGTCGTTAATCTGGATAATAACCCGATTCAGGTCGCTTTGCAGTTCTTGTTGCAATTCTGGCGGTAAGACGTTCCAGTTAATTTCATTGTGAGAAGAGGAGTGGCGCAGGTTAACTCGCTCTTTCACCCGGGTGTTGCGGCGATCGCGTCCATACTCTAGCAGCATATGATACACTCTTTGCATGAGCAAGTCTGGGTATCGTCGCAGGGGAGAAGTAGAGTGAGTATATTGCGTTAGTGATAAACCAAAGTGGAATCCTTTAGTGGTGCTATAGGCAGATGGCTTGAGTGTGTCTTGTAAGAGATAGGTCAGAACTTGCTCCGATGGGGATTCGGCAAAAGCCCTAGTTAAGTGCTGATAATCTAAAGGTTGGATATCTACGTCTGCTTCTAATGCTAGTTCTACGCCTAAATTGATGGCTAATTTCAGCATTTCCTGAACATCTTCTGTATCAGGTACGCCTTGGACTCGCCAAATGGCGGGTATGCCTAAAGCACTCAGATGTTGAGCCATGAGTTCATTAACTAATAGCACAAACTCCGTCAAGAGCGATTGGACTGGTAAATCATTCACCAATACCGCTCCTAAGATCCCCTCATCTGCATAGGGGTTTTGGTTAGGTGGTAGATTCAACTGTAAACTACCACGACTTAACCGTCTTAGTTTCACAGCCTTGCGTAGAGTTTCCAACCCTTGCAGAATCTCAATCACCTTTAGTGGTTGACCTTGAAATTCACCAGTCAGAATAGCTTCTGCTTGTTCCCCACTCACTGCTGTATCTACATTGATAACGCTAGGTTGAATTTCCCACTCCAAAACCTCTCCAGACCTGGGGTCAATAGCAATTAAAAAAGACAGCGCCAGCCGGTCGCTCAGTGGTACTAACGAACAGAGATCTGCCACAGATTCCGGTAACATAGGCAGCAATAAGTCACCCAGGTAAACCGACCTCCCCCGCTTCGCGCATTCTCTATCTAAGGGTTCATCAGGGTGGACATAATGGGAAACATCAGCAATATGAAAACCTAACAGCCAATGTCCCTCCGCTGTTTTCTCCAAACTGAAAGCATTTTCCCTAAATTTGGCATCACAATTTACACCCGCAATAGTCAGAGTAAATAAATTCCGTAAATCTAGTTTGTCTTTCAGGTCTGCCTTCAGGAGCCTTCTGGGCAACTTAGCAGCTGCGTCTATAACAATCTCCGGGAAATTACGTGATAGATCATGCTTACAAGTCACCAAATCTATATCAGCAGCAGCCTCGGCATCGCTACCCAGGATTTGTACCACTCGACCCAAAGGGGGATATTGTGCCAAGGGATAACGCAAAACCTCCACATGAGCCAGGTGGTCAATAGCTTCTTCTAACTTCAGGCTGTTTGTTTGGATTTTGAGTTCAAACAACAACCGATCATCTAAGGGTACAGCACGGAAACCGTTGTCTACTGCCTTAATTCGCGCCAGTAAAGTATGGTTAGACCGTTCTAGGATCAGCTTCACTTCTCCTTCTGGAGAACGACGACGACTACCTTCTTTGAGGACTCTTACCAAAACGCGATCGCCATTCCAAGCATTACTCAGATGACTTTCACGAATATAAATATCCTCAGAGCCTTCGACATCTTGAATAGCAAAGCAAAAGCCCTTACTAGAACAACGGAGCTTGGCCTCAATTACGCCTTCTTCTGCCACCCGGCGATATTTGCCGCGTTCTTTCACGAGAATTCCGATTTTTTCCAGAACTTCCAAGGCAATGTGAAGTTTTTGTAAACTAATTTCATCCTCACAACCCAGTTTCTTTTCCAAAACTTTACGAGCTACCAATTTATCATCAGTGAAATTGGCAAGGAGTGTAGCGATAGAAAATTCCATGCAGTGAACCGACCTTTGGTCAAAACATCATTTTTCATTTAATCTGGCCTTTTCCTGTATACCTTCTCCCAAGGGGAGACGCTGCGCGAATACGGATTACAGGGGCGCTTTGCTGCTACGCAAAACTCAAAAGAACCTTTGATCTGCTGACTTTTCAGGTCATGAGGAAAGATTATCGTATAACCTCACCCCCCAATCCCCTTTCCCTACCTCTTCTACCTAACCCTTTTCTAAAAGGAGAAGGGGGAAATTTTAAACTATCTCTCCTGGGAGCGGAGAGGTTTGGAGAGGGGTTTTTCAGTTTCCAAAAAAAAGTCAGTTTTATTTGTAGCTTTCTCCCCTGGGGGGACGCTGCGCGTCAAGCCCTGGGGCATCATAGACAACGACTTGTTATCAGATCGTCGGTCATTTCTGCCTAACCGCACGCTTAGAGGAAACGAAGGGTTCCGTAAGGCAGGGTTAGGAGTTTCACCCTTACGGTCAGCCACTTTATATCTACATATAGAATCGGTAACAATCACTTAAGCAGCTTGAAGCAACTGCGGGGAACCTTATCTCCATTATTGTAGATTTAATGCGTACTTATAGGAAATAATTCCAAGTATAGAATTGGGTAAACAGTATAGCATGTCAATAACCCCCATGCTCAAGAGATGCCATTGCCTCTGGCAGTGCGCCCATCGCAATCGGCTAAAATTGGGACAGAACTGATTTCTGATTCCTGAATTCTGAGTCAAGTAAAAACTTTTATTTTGTGCTTTTTTTTGGGAGTATGATCCTGAAAAGCATTTGAGTGGGCAAAGTTGAATATGTCGGATGAATAATCAATCGTTAAAATTCTAGAATTTTTAGTTAATACTCAGAAATATTCAGCCTCAATGAATCAGAACAGAGGAAAAAGTAGCACATTGAGATTGGTGGCAGTATTATGTTGATGTTGGCTCAATTCCATAGGTTATATCCCAATGGCAGTATTATTACTGAATTAGTACAAATTTTCCAAGGGAAATATATTGTCCGGGCTAGCGTGCAAATTGAAAATCTCACCCGTGCTACTGCTATGGCGGGGGCAGAAACCGTAGAAGCAGCAGAAGACCAAGCCCGAACTAGAGCATTAATGGTTTTGGGTATAAATAATTCCGCACAGGTAACGGTAGAATGCAATCAGCCAGTAGCATCACCAATGGAGTCAAATCCCACTTGGAACAACACTAGGGTGAAATTGAACCACCCCAATGAGAGTAACTATTCGCCGGTGATAGATGAAGACTATAGCAGTAGCCAGTGGTCAGCACCCAATGATATTCAAAGAACTCTACCGCAGGTCAATAAACAGATTATCCTACCCGATTCAGTAACACTGAGCACGGATAGTGCTGATAATGTCCATAGCTACAGCCCCGATTTTAATCCAAATGCTTCAGTAAATGACAACACACTACTAGAATTATATAACTCAGTGGAAGATGAGCAAACAATCACTGATCATCAGCCAAAACATCAGAGATTTGAGGGTAATGTTACACCATTTACACCCCGCAGTTCTAGCCTCCAAGACCATGGGATTGATCACACAGGAGTAGGTAAACAAAAGAACACGAGTGAACCAGTTGATTTGTCTGATGTGATTGCAAAAACAGATGTGGAACTTCAGCGTCTAGGTTGGACACCAGAACAAGGAAGAGACCATTTAATTCAAACCTACGGTAAGCGGGCTCGCACTTTACTCACCGCAGAAGAATTACACGGATTTCTGAAACATCTGGAGTCTCAACCAGACCCGGTAGCGGGATTTTAATCCGGGATGGGGATTTGGGGACTGCGCCCTGATCCCCAAGTCAACAGCTACTCATTGAGAACAGCAACCGGACGGCTACCAGCAGCGTGACGGTCAATAACCTCATCAATCAATCCATATTCCTTAGCTTCCTCTGGGGACATAAAGAAGTCCCGTTCGGTATCTTCAGCAATACGCTCAATTGGTTGACCAGTATGTTCAGCTAAATATTCATTTAGTCGTTGCTTGTGGTATAATATCTCACGCGCCTGAATTTCAATATCAGTCGCCTGCCCCTGAGCGCCACCCAAGGGTTGATGAATCATAATCCGAGAATGGGGTAGACTCATTCGCTTACCCTTAGCACCAGCACTGAGTAGAAAAGCGCCCATACTTGCCGCCAGTCCAGTACAAATGGTACAAACATCGGGACGAATGTGCTTCATAGTGTCAAAAATTCCCATACCAGCCATTACCGAACCACCTGGAGAATTAATATACAAATAAATATCCTTCTCCGAGTCTTCAGCGTCTAAGAATAGCAATTGGGCAACAATCAAATTTGCAATCTCGTTATCAACCTGTTGTCCCAAAAATATGATCCGCTCACGCAAGAGTCGTGAGTAGATATCAAAGGCGCGTTCGCCTCGACCCGATTGTTCAACAACGATAGGAATCATGCAGCGTGCTTGTAGTATCTTAATTTTACATCTATCTTATCGGGTTGACACTCTTCCTGGCTACCGAGGGTGGGCTGACAGTGAGCGCAGCCAAACAGCTAGGGCGCGAAGACATTTTTTTATCGGAGTTCTACCGGAATCTATTGCCCTGGTTTTCTTGTTTGACTGGAAGTTGTGGGATCAATATGTGGCGAGTGCAGTGAATGGCTGATGGCTAGTTTTGTCCCAAATTTTGCTGATTGTTCCTCTAATTGAGAGATGAAAAAAATCCTCCTGGACACTTTTTATAGAGGATAAACGTCTACGTCTGTATCTCCATGTGGTCATGGAGGAAAAAATTTAAAAATCAACAGGTGATGTCTCAGACAAGAACTGGCTTTTTCACATCAGCTGTGGATCTAGAATTAAACCTGGATATGGGGAGTGTAAAAGTAAATTTATTTGAACTATTGGTAATATTTCCAACATTTCTTAGGTTTCGGTTGATCAATTATGCCATTAATCTGGTCAAGTCCGCTGAACCAATAGTAAAGCGTATTTACAGAAGTCGCTGCTACTTGAACTCCTATCAACAATAAGAATAAGGATAACTGCCATGCCTGAAAAACTTGTGCAAGCCGCCATAATTACCTTTTTACTCCACCTAATAGCAGGACTAAGCACTAATCATCGAATTCAAACTAGAGTAACTTCATCAATAGCGGAAACGCGAGTTACAATTGTCAGCTTTCTACTGCGCTCTTTCAAATAAATAACCAGCCGCTCCCATGAGCATATAGTCCTGCACTTGAGGCATAAGTCCCTGGTTGAGTTTTTTGTTCATTGATAGAGTTTGTAGGCTAAAACTCCACAGGAACAGGGTAAACTGAGTAAAGAAGGCAAATATTGGCTTATGAGTTATGACTAATCGCCTTGCTGAAGCTAAGAGTCTCTAATCTCCGCAAACACGCCGATAATCCCATTGCATTGGTGGTCTTGGTAATTCTAGCTTGATTCGCAGCACTCTTGATCACATAATTCCTCTGCTTCCCCAGTATCTACCAGTGATCGAGTTTATTGTAGTATCCGACTTACCACCGGGTAGCTTCGGTTTAGTTTGCCAAGGATTCTAATGTCTTGCAACCGCTGAAAGTGGCGATGATTTGTGGGTTCAAGTGCAGCGGAGTCAGACGAGGGGGTAGATAAAAACATCAGCAATAATATTTGTTATCTTTTTAATAGTAATTTTGGCATTATTACTGTACAATGATATGTAGCTTTTTTCAATCTTAAAACCTTGTATAGATAATAGCGAGTAGCGCCGTCATGGTTCCCTTCTGGAATTTTGCCTTGTGTGTTTACTCGCATTTTTCATATTTTTTAGTGTGGGAAAAAACTTTTACTCGTATTGAGGAGTTTAGTCACCACTGAAAACTTTTGATGATAGGTGCGTAGACATCATAATAATCATGAGTTTTTGAGTGAATTATTCCGGTAATTTGAAACGTTACCAGTTAGACTGCGGAAATAAAGTAACCCGACAGTTGTCAAAAATAAAACGTAACCAATCCCCTGTACTAAGTAGAGATGGTCTCTGTAACCAAGTAAAGATTTGAGAATAATGCCGGGAAATTGTTTATCTGGCAATATTTGTTCAGTATTCCACACCATGGGACCCAAAACGCAAGAGTGGATGTTCCTGAAGTGATCGTAATAGAAACAGATATTATCGGAGGTGCTACCACTCAAAGCAAGGTTAGCAAAACCTTGATCAAAATGCTTCAAGGCAGAAACCACTAAACCGGCAACAATCAATACCAATAAAACACCCATCACTTGGAAGAACTGGCGCAGATTGATTTTGACACCCCATTTAAATAGTAACACTCCAATAGCAGCTGCCCCTACTAAACCAGCAATTGCACCGAAGACCGCTACTAATCCCTGTTGAAAATTAGCAGCAATAAATAGAACAGTTTCAAAACCTTCGCGGACAACAGCAACTAAAATTAAACCAAAAACGCCCCACCCGGCATTTGAGTTGTGTGTGAGCGCTTCTGTGACTGCTCCTTCAACTTGGGCTTTCATAAACCTGGCTTGTTTAGTCATCCAGATGAGCATCCAGCTGAGCATAGCGATCGCAAGGACAGTAAACAAAGCCTTCAGCATTGGCTCAATCACCGAGGTGTACTGAGGGTTTACTGTTCCCAGTGTTTTAATTAACCAAGTAAATAACACACCCATCAAAGCACTAATGACAATGCCAACACCCACGCCAGCATATACCCAAGGATTGAGTCGCGATTGGTTGGCTTTTTGAAGTAAAGCTAGGACAATGCCAACAACGAGGGCAGCTTCTACTCCTTCTCGCAGTGTAATCACAAAACTAGGTAGAGCGGTAGTGATATTCATAATTTGGGGAATAGGGAATAGGGAATAGGGAATAGGGAAAAATTCCAATACCCCCCAATACCCAGTCCTTAACTTTTAGCTGAAATCCCGGAGCATTTTTTTCAATTCGAGACTATGCATCTCTTCTTGCCCAATCATGCCACGAGCAAATTCTTCTAGATAAATGCTAGCATTACTGACAGTGTCTAAGAGAGTTTTATACAAATCCAGTGCTTTGTTTTCATGGAATAAACTTTCCGCCAAAATATTCTTGACTGTATGCTCGTAAGTCTCTTCCATGGGGGCGATTTTTAGAGAGGGATGCCCATCTAAACCCGTGAGAATTTCTCCTACCTGTTGGGCGTGAAGTAGAGATTCACTGGCCTGGGCTTTGAAAAAATTGACAATTGGTATGCGATTAGGTCCGGTGACCATCAGGGAATAATGGGTGTAGCGGACTACTCCGGCTAGTTCAAATTCCATGATGGCGTTCAGTATGTCGATGGTCTTTTGTTTGTCAAGCTCTTGCATCGGTTGTTAGTTAGATTTGAAAATGGGAGTTATCAGTATTGAGTTAGGAGGTATAGTTTATTGGGTTACAGTCTTGGACATTAACTATCGCCTCACTTCCCATTTATTTTAAACTCCCGTGTGTGTGATACCAATTAAGTAAATGCGATCGCATGGCGGGAATACTCAATTTTTTCATAATTCTTAAGATAATTTCTCAATACCTATTACCAGTTTGGCAAGATTGATGGGGATTTTTACTGCTAACAGTTCCTCATTACTGACATATCCAAGGTTGTTTGGATCCAGCACAAATAGTAAAGTTAGTAAAAATTCTTAATTAGTATTTAGGTATATGATGGTATTGGAGAGTTCTTGTGAATTATTATTAATAACTATAAGCAAAATTTACCGAAGTAAACAACTTACAAAAACACTTTGAATAATTTCATAAGTCCAAGTATTTTTCGAGCTAGGAATAATAAAAGAGGTTTGGCCATCAGCCAAACCTCACTATAAATCCAGTGCATAACAACATCCCGGATTAATGTACCTGTTATTTTTGCAGTTAGTCATCTTCCTATGGGATCTGTCCAAATTTAATAAAAGCTGATATGGCTGGAGTGGAATTTTTGGCCATACATGGGAAAAACGATAGATATGAGATATTGGTCACACTAAAAGTCTGGCTATGACAGGGAATAGTCTTAGTTGCATGATTGCAAAAATAAAAGACGGGTTTGATCCCGTCTATATAGCTTGAGAGTGGTAATAACCTTAGTATTTGGAAAAGTCGGAAAAATTCAATTTAATAGGCTGGGAGCGCGGCAGATTATATACACAAGAGTAACAGCTAATTATGCTGGATTTTGGGTTTCAATCATACTCAGTCCTGGCACTGTTCATGAATATATCACATAATAAATTTAATCCAGTGTCATTATGGCAGATACTCCACAATAAAATTCATGACTGAGAGGGTGTTGTAAATATAAGAATGGGAAGCTTTTTAATAATTTCGGGAGTTTGACAAGATTTCTGTCCAGAAACTTGTAACAATTACATCTTGTCAAAAAAAGCGATATTACTTCTGGGAAGTATTAGATCTGATCGTGATCACATGTATCTGTATGAAAAAAACCTATATAATGCTGATCAGAAGTGGTAAGACAAGAGTAGCAGCCCTAATTCAAGGGAAAGTGTTTTCCTTAAGATATATTATAGATATAGATTAAAATATAAGTGTCAATACTAGTCTCATTTGACTAGGATAGTTGCTGTAGTTACCTTTTTACTAAATCTGTTAATATTCATAGATGTTACAACCGAAACATAAAAGCGAAAAAAAAATAGGCTGGTCATTAGATGAACGAGACCCAAATTTCATCGCCAACCTCATGCCCTTGCTGAGTTTTTTATATCATTACTACTTTCGAGTTCAAACCAGTGGTTGGGAGCATATTCCACCGGAAGAGAAAGTACTGTTTGTTGGTTCTCACAATGGAGGACTGGCGACCCCTGATATGTCAATGATCATGTACGACTGGTTCCGAAAATTTGGGTGTGAGAAACCGGTTTACGGACTCATGCACCCCAAAGTATGGGAACTCAGCCCAGAAATAGCAAAAATTGCTGCCAAGACTGGAGCCGTGATAGCTCACCCGAAAATGGCTTACTCCGCTTTGCGTTCCGGTGCGAGCCTACTGGTTTACCCTGGTGGAGCACAAGACGTGTTTCGACCGCATTATTTGCGGCATAAAATTTATTTTGCCGGACGGAAAGGATTTATCAAGTTAGCTCTGCGGGAAAATGTACCGATTGTACCTGTGATTTCTACGGGCGCTCATGATACCTTAATCGTGTTAGCTGACTTGTATAAAATTCTAGAGCAACTCCATAAATGGGGAATGCCTTGGTTGTTTGGAGTTGATCCGGTAGTATTTCCTATTTATTTGGGATTACCCTGGGGATTAGCAATTGGGCCTCTTCCTAATATCCCATTGCCGATGTCTATTCATACGAGGGTATGTAAACCCATTTTATTTGAACGCTACGGTCGGGAAGCCGCTAGCGATCATAAGTATGTCAATCATTGCTATGAATTAGTTGTCAATCAGATGCAGGAAGAGTTAGACCAATTAGTGCAGGACAGTGCTACCTAATTATTGACAAAATATTGACAAAATTAGGAGGCCAGGAGTAAGTCTTAAATTACACAGGGACTGCTTGCCGCACTTCTAAGGGTTCACCTGTCAAACTAAAAGCCCGAACTTCAGTAATTTTTACCTTGACAATTTGCCCTTTTAATATATTTATGTCCCCATTAAAGAAAGTTAAACGATTCCCGCGAGTACGTCCCATGACTTGAGTGGTATCTTTGGAATTTTGGGCTTCTACTAAAACTTCTTCAATGCGTCCCATGTAACGCTGCGATCGCTCGGATGCTTTAATATTAACTAAATGGTTTAATCTTTGTAGGCGATCGCTTTTCACCTCTTCACTGAGTTGATTAGACCATAAAGCAGCTGGTGTACCGGGACGGGGGGAATAAGCAGCTGTATTCAACAAGTCAAAACCAATATCTTCTACCAACTTCAGGGTATTTTCAAACTGTGCCTCCGTCTCCCCGGGGAAGCCCACAATAGCATCACCACTAATAGAAGCATCCGGCATATACTGCCGAATAGTATCAATAATCCGGCGATATTTCTCCTGAGTATAACCCCGTGACATTGCCTTTAACACCTCATTGTCCCCTGACTGAAAGGGAATGTGAAAGTGTTCACACACCTTGGGTAATTCAGCACAAGCCCTAATTAATCGCTCCGTAAAATACCGGGGATGACTAGTAGCAAATCGCAACCTTTCAATACCTGGGACATCATGGACATAATAAAGTAAATCCGTGAAATTATACAGATGACGGCCTATAGGTACGCTACGCAAGCTATCGGGAGTTCTACCGGGCAAATCTCGACCGTAAGCATCAATATTTTGCCCCAGGAGGGTAATTTCCTTGTAACCTTGTCTCCCCAGTTCCTCGATTTCCGTGCGGATAGCCTCTGGGGTGCGAGATTGTTCCACACCACGGACATTAGGAACCACACAATAGGTGCAGCGTTCATTACAGCCATAAATGACATTCACCCAGGCCGTGACACTGCTATCTCTTCGAGGTTGGGTGATATCCTCCATAATGTGAACCGACTCAGTAGCCACCACTTGATTACCATCAAATACCGATGTGAGCAAATCTTTGAGACGGTTAGCGTGTTGTGGTCCCATGACCAGATCTAATTCTGGCACTCGTCGTAACAGGGCTTCTCCCTCCTGCTGGGCAACACAACCAGCAACAATCAAGGTTAAATCCGGCTGCTCGTGTTTACGTTTCGCTTGTCTACCGAGGTAAGAATATACCTTATGTTCGGCGTTATCTCGTATTGTACAAGTATTGTAAAGAATCAAATCTGCATCATTAGGGTCTTCAGACCATGCAAAGCCCATGTCTTCTAAAATACCAGCCATGCGCTCTGAGTCGGCTTTATTCATTTGACAACCGAAGGTAATAATGTGGTAACGGCGATTAGAAGTAATCATGGGCAATGATGCTGAGTCAGGGTTAAGCATATAAACTTTATCTCTATTCTATGGCAATAAAACAAAAACTGTTCATTTGCTACTTATCATTCCGACTCTGGTGATGAGGTGGGCGGGGTTAATTCAGCAGGTTGGCGACTACGGCGTAAAGCGTCTCGTAACTGATTTTGACTAGAAGAAGTATTGTTTGTGGTCAGGGGGGGATTTGTACTTGTTTCCCCTGGTGGTGTGACAGAATTAGTAGAGGTTTCCTGACTGCGGGTATTGCGCAAAGAATCTCTCACATTTCTCGGTGTAGGGGTCTTTCCTTGTCCAGAGGATGAACCCGCGGCTGTGTTTTGCTCAGTCTGAGGTTTTCGTCTGACTCGTCTAACTGGGTTTGACCTGGTGGGAGTGCTGGTAGTCGGTGTAGGACTGGAACTAGATGATTCTGTTTGGCGACTTGTTTCCCTGGAACGGCTGGTTTCTTGCTTTTTTTTCCGTTCTTGGACTTGGCGGTGTCGCTGTGAACCTTCCAGGGTAAAATCAGTAGCTATTGATATCCCTTCTCTCCCGCTTTCGGACGGTTGCAATTTCCAATTATTCGCTTGTTTCCTGATTTCTTCATCCAATCTTCTGTTACCGCTTGACCTGATAATACGGACATTGGTAACATCACCTTTGGCATCAATATCAACAGCAACTTCTACTCTGCCTTCGATACCTTGGCGTCTGGCAAATTCTGGATAGTTAGTATTACATTTAACACAAGCTGCACGCCCACTAGATGATCTGCGGGAATTACCACGTTGATTAGTACGTTCTGATCTGCTATTAGCCGGGGGTGTGGTAGGCTGTACTGACACTTTATTATTGCTGCTCGTGCCAGTATTTGCTGTGGAGACTGAACTTGTGCCACTTGGTTGATTTGACTCTACCGTATTAACACTATCACTATTTCCCTGTGTAGCTCTAGAATCTCTTGTACCAGTCAATACCCCTGTATTTTTTTCACTACTTTGAGTGGGGGGAGTAGCAGTTGTTGCTTCTGATGTTTGTGAACTCAGTATAGATTCTAGCCTAGATACAGCTGCTTGGCGTGAGACTTTTGGGGTGTTTGTGGTAGCTGTGGTTGTTGGTGTTGGCGGTGAAACTGGGGGAGTTTTGACACTTTCGACTTTTACAGGTGGTGGGGTGATTGGGGTTGGTCTGAGTGTAACTACAGGTTGCTGTTGAGTAATTTCTGGCTGAGACTGGGTTACAGTCTGATTTCTAGCTGGACTGGGTGACGTATCGTTACTGGTAATAATCTGGCGAGGTTCTGGTAATCTCTCTGCTTGGGGAATTGGTGCGGGTGGTTTTTCTACTTCTGGAATGGGAGAATCAATCATCACCACTTCTATTGGTTGATCTTCTATTTGGTGCGGGGTACTCCGCAGGAGATAAGCTAACAGTGATGACAGTACGCCAATATGAAGTACTAGAGAACCAATGAGACTATAAATCAGAAAATACTTGAGAGTCTTAACTTCTTGTGAACGATATTCTAAGGTAATGCCAGAAAAACTCATAGCCTATTGCCACTTATTCTCAGTTACTTAGTAATCTTACCACTTCTTGCCAGGGAGGAGGAAGCTATACTATACGTAGGCTTAAAAAAACTTAATCACCAAATAGGGCATTCCTCAAAAAAACTAGCCTATTTATCTTAGTCTATTTCCATGGGTCAACTTTATGCCATTTTGGCAATTTGATCTTCTTGGTATCCCCCTAATCTTGCTCCGGTGAATAGAATAGGTTTAAAGTCTGTGTGCTAACTTACAGCATACTTCATCTGAGTAGGTACAAGGGCGGGCAAGATGCCTACCCCACAAAAGTTTTATGATTCAATCTGTACTTCACATTCGGTGCAAGTGGCTGTATCTGTATTTCCCGATAGAATGCTGACCACCTCAAGAAAGACTTTCATTAATTTCTGGTCGTTAGAGAAATTAAAAGGACAAAAAACTATCTTTGAAGTAGGCTTGTAGGATCTCAACACTGGTAATATTTTTATGACTTCCCTGATTCGTTTTTTGATGTGCGCTCCTGACCACTACGATGTAGATTATGTGATTAATCCCTGGATGGAAGGGAATATTCATAAGTCTTCGCGCGATCGCGCTGTGGAACAGTGGCACAAACTCTATAACATCCTTAAACAACACGCTATCGTAGATTTAGTAACGCCCCAAATAGGTTGGCCTGACATGGTGTTTACCGCCAATGCTGGGTTAGTCTTGGGGGAAAATGTCGTCCTCAGCCGATTTCTGCACAAAGAACGTCAGGGTGAGGAGCCTTTCTTTCAAACTTGGTTTGAACAAAATGGTTACACAGTTCATTTACTTCCTAAAGACTTACCCTTTGAAGGTGCTGGGGATGCACTGTTAGACCGGGAAGGACGTTGGTTATGGGCGGGATATGGTTTTCGTTCGGAATTAGATTCTCACCCTTATTTAGCTAAATGGTTAGATATTGAGGTGTTATCCCTGCGTTTAACTGATGAGCGTTTCTATCACTTAGATACTTGCTTTTGTCCTTTAGCTAACGGCTATTTATTATATTATCCTGGTGCTTTTGATGCTTATTCTAACCGTTTAATTGAAATGCGGGTTGCACCAGAAAAGCGCATAGCAATTACCGAAGCTGATGCTGTCAACTTTGCCTGTAATGCGGTGAATGTAGAAAGCATTGTGATTATGAATAAAGCCAGCAATGCTTTAAAAACAAGTTTAGCAGAGGCGGGCTTCCGAGTCATTGAAACGCCACTGACAGAATTTCTTAAGGCTGGTGGTGCTGCTAAATGTCTGACCCTACGTGTTACTGAGCCAATAGATATTAATATTCATGCTAATGTTTCCGTAGAAAGCCGGATTATTCGGTTAGAAGGGCATTTACTGGACTCTGGTGTGATTAACCAGGCTCTAGATTTAATTGTAGATGGTGGTGGTAGTTTCCAAGTGATGAATTTCACCTTGGGAGAACAACGCCAGAGTACATCAGCTGCTGAGGTGAAAGTTTCAGCCCCCTCCCATGAGGTGATGGAAGAAATCATCTCTGAGTTAATTGATTTGGGGGCTGTGGATTTACCCCAAGATGAACGGGATGCTAAACTAGGCCCTGTGATTCAAGCCGGGGTGGCTCCTGATGATTTCTACGTCAGTACTATTTATCCCACGGAAGTACGGATTAATGGTGAGTGGGTGAAGGTGCACAATCAGCGCATGGATGGCGCGATCGCCATCACTCAAACTCCCAATGGCTTAGTGGCTCGGTGTAAACTTTTACGTGAGTTGGAGATTGGGGACAGGGTAGTTATAGATGTGCAAGGTATCCGTAGCATTCGCAAAGCTGAATCACGGGAACAGCGTCACGCTCAAGAATTTACCTTTATGTCTTCGGGGGTTTCCAGCGAAAGACGTGTAGAATTAGTGGTGGAGCAAGTAGCCTGGGAGTTACGTAAAATTAGGGATGCTGGTGGTAAAGTAGTTGTGACGGCAGGCCCAGTAGTGATTCACACAGGGGGCGGTGAACACTTAGCGCGGTTAATTCGGGAAGGATATGTACAGGCGCTCTTGGGCGGGAATGCGATCGCCGTCCACGACATCGAGCAAAACATGATGGGAACTTCCTTGGGTGTGGACATGAAACGAGGTGTCGCCGTCCTGGGGGGACATCGCCATCACCTGAAGGTAATTAACACTATCCGCCGTTATGGCAGCATTGCCAAGGCTGTGGCTGCTGGAGTGATTCCCAGTGGTGTCATGTATGAATGTGTCACTAATAACGTACCTTTCAGCCTAGCGGGTTCGATTCGGGATGACGGACCTTTACCTGATACCCAAATGAATTTGATTAAAGCCCAGGAGGAATACGCCCAACTCATTCAAGGTGCGGAGATGGTTTTAATGCTATCTAGTATGCTGCACTCTATTGGGGTGGGAAATATGACTCCGGCTGGGGTGAAAATGGTCTGTGTAGATATTAATCCGGCTGTAGTGACTAAATTAAGCGATCGCGGTTCTGTAGAATCAGTAGGTGTAGTGACAGATGTTGGTTTATTCCTGAGTCTGTTAATTCAGCAGTTGGATAAGTTGACAAGTCCCTATGTGGCTAGTGTAGGTTAAGAAATGTTGCACGCAAAGTCGCAAAGGCGCAAAGAAGAAGATGTCCAGAGTAGTGTTTCAGCAAGATGTACAGATTAATTGGGTGAGTTTTATTGCTGATTTCCTGTTGGTGGGGATGGTTTTTGGCCCCCCTCTTGCTCCTTTCTTGGCTGCGTCTGATGTGTCTTTGCTCGGCAGGATTGCGGATATTATTTACTTCATGGGTAATCATGTCTGTCCGCAACCTCATATGGGACTAGATTTAGCACCCCCGTTTATTATGGCTGTGTGTATGCGCTGCTATGGTACTGTGACGGGGTTGCTAGTGACTCGCTTGTTATATGGGGTAACCGGTGGTAAAGGTTTTTACTGGTTAAGTCAATACGGCTGGAATGGTGCAGCCTTAGCTAGCGTTTTGATGATGGCTTACCCCTTGGAATTAGCGGCCCAGGTTTTTGGGTTGTGGGATTTTAATAATTATTTAGTTACACCGTTTGGGTTAATTACGGGTTTGGCTTGGGGTTTATTTACTATGCCGCTTCTGCACGGTTGGCAACAAGGTAAACGGACAAATTTCAGCAGCCAATGGCATAGAATTAAAAAAGAAGCTCACCGATAGTTACCACATGAACAAGACATTATTGTTCAATGCGTCAAGTCAGTCACCATGTCTGTAAAGCATATCAGTTTCGGGTTAGTTACGATCGCTATACATTTTCTAATTTTATACTGGTTTGGGGGTTTATTTCACGCAGAGTAGCAGAGATTTGGAGAGTCTGCTTGACTTGACATTACATTTACACTCGCTTTATTTTAAACCAAGAAGCTAAATTATATACGTACAATTACGGAATTATGAATAATCCAGATTTTTTGAATGATGAACCAACCTAAAATCCCAACTCCTCTTTCTCTCTGCGACTTTGCGCCTTTGCGTGATAAAAATCATTTCTTAAACCACTCCACAACACCCTCAGCCAAAACCCTCGCTAACCTCCTTTGTTCCTGAACATCCATCGCCAACTCAAAATCATCAGGGTTACTCATAAAACCCAACTCCAATAAAACCGATGGCGCAGAATGGGGACGTGTTAGCGCTAAATTATTCCAATACACCCCAAAAGAAGACCTACCCAAATTTTGCACTAACCGATTTTGCAGTAACACAGCTAAACTGTGCGCTTGGGGATGATACCAATAACTACTAACTCCCTTAGTATTTTCCGCATCACCATCATCAGCCAAAAATCGATAATGAAAAGTCAGTGCGATGTCTACTGCGGGCGAAGCCATCGCAGGTTCATTTTCCTCTATCATTTTCTGACGTTCCACCAAAGACAAATCCCGGTCATCTTCTCTAGCCATTACCACTGTTGCACCCCGTCGCCGCAATTCATCCCGCAACAGTTTTGTCACTACCAAATTTAAATCTTTCGCTAAATAACCTGTTGGTCCTGCTGCGCCTAATTCTTCCCCACCATGTCCGGCGTTCAGCAGAATTTTTACCCCAGATAAAGGTTGTGTTTGTCTGCGGGGGAGAACCGGAGGATGACGCAAACTTAAAACTAAGCTTGTATCTCGGTATTGCAGGTTATATCCCCACTGTTGATTTGTTTTGAGGTTAAAAGTATATTGCACCTTGCCAGGAGCTATTTGCTGCCAATCTAGACGAGAAATTAAAGGGTTATCATCTAGGCGAATTGTGTCTGTTTGGGCAGTGGTGTTATGTAAAGTCAGGGTAAGAGTTTTATCCCCCTGTTTTACAGTGACAGGGACAGGAACTTGCAAAGGAAAGACTATTTCTGTTGTTTTCGGTAATTCCCGCGAAATTATACTGCGAATCATCGAGTGTGGTGGAATTGCACCTGGAATCATCCGAGTTTCTTGACTATGAATCCAACCTCCATAGTCTAAACGCAACCAATCACCTTCTTTACCTGTAACAGATGCTCTCACACCTTGGGGTAAAGGCGTTAACCGTGAATCAGTGGTACTGGGGCCTGTCCGCGCCACACCAGCCCCAGCTATGATTTCTACTATTGGAAGTTTGGCTGGTAAAAGGGTTTGAATCTTACCAGAACTGACTTGAGTTGTTGTCTCGCTATTGAGAGTTAATTGATATTCTGGTTTTTTTCCATCTGGTAATATTCCTAATTTTGTACATCCCTGATATTTCCCTGGGATAATTTGAGTGATGGGTTGATTTTTACCATCTATATATATGGCTGAATTACTGGGTAGAGATATTTGTTTTAGTTGCGGTGATAGCTTAACAGTTTGCTCTCCCAATCTTACGCTTACATTAGCATTAGGAGAGGCGATGCCTAGGGCGGGCGAAGCCATCGCACTAAAACAAATTTCTTCTCCTGGTAGTCGATAAATATCAACTTGGGGCGTAAGGGTATTTTCTCCAAAGGCTAATCCTTGGGGGATTTTGGGCTGATTATCAACTCTAGTTACCTGTATTTGCAGTTGTTGATTGTCGTAAGTCACAGTAAACCGATTTTCTCCCACCTCCAAGGGAAAGCTAGGGGCGAAATGTCCAGATTTACTGCGCTTAATGGGTTGATTATTAATTAAAACTTGTCCTGTTGGTGGTGCGGTTCCCAGAAGAAATATTTTATCTGTATTAGTTTGGTGATTTGCTGGCGGATAAACTATTTTCAGCGTGTTTTCTTGCGCCCAAGCTAGGCTGGGAGTTGTGAAGGAACCAAGAATGATTAATCCTAAAAGCGATCGCATGATTAAAATGTTTTGGTGGGTTATATCAATTTACATTGAAGCTGCATAAAAAAGAGCTTCGAGAATAAAATCATAAGAAGTCAAGGAAATAACACGTTCCGATGTGATTTGACTGAGAAGTTCGTTGAGGCGAGCGCGAAGTTAATCAAGTGTGTTGAAAACTTGTCCTTTGATTTGAGATTTGAGAAACAACCAAAATCTTTCAATGGGGTTAAGTTGTGGACAATGGGCTGGTAGACACAGGGGAATAATATTTTCAGGCCACTTCAATTGAGAGGTAAAATGTGCTGCGGCTTGGTCAAGAAGGAGTGCAATATCTTCTGCGAGTTGAGATGAAAGCGCATCTAAAAATTGTTGAAAATGTTCTCCACAAAGCTTTGGATATTCCAAGCAAAAATGCTATCAACTCAATGGTTCAACAACACCATACAGCCAAAAACTTTCTCGCTTCCATGAAACTCTCACGAATGGTTGAACACCAGGACTAGTCAGAACACGTCTAGGTCGGGTTTTTAATCCCAATCGGGTCTCATCTTGACATAGATAAGGTAACCGGTTGCCTTGACCAAATAGTTTTTGCCAAATTATCACTGCTTGTGCAATGTTTTTTAAATGTCTCTATTGCTTGTGGGTCTTGCTTGACACTGCATGGTCTTGGTACTTTCAGCTTGCAACCGAGCTTGTATCGCACTAGGTAATGTACCATTCGGTAACTGACATCTAATCCATAATTGTCATTGAGCCAACTCACAATTTATCCGTAACTCGCAAAACCAGCGGACGAATTTAATTGAGTTTTGAGCGATTCGAGTACCTCACCTTTGATTTTTGGCTCTTGTCCGGGTGGTTTTTTCATTTTCAGTAACCCAGCTAATCCAAGAGTCGGTATTTCTGTAACCACCTTGTTATCGTTGATGGGTCACGTGCTAGTCTTTGTAAATTGATATTACAACGGTACAAACCTTTTCAAGAAAATATAATTGATCGCCGTCTAACCCACCCTACTTTTAAACCACTCTACAATTCCCTGAGCTAAGGCTTTTGATAATTTTTTCTGTTCTTGGGGATTGGTTAACCATTCAAACTCTTGGGGGTTAATCATAAAACCTAATTCCAATAACACCGATGGCGCAGCATGGGGACGTGTCAGGGCCAGATTATTCCAGAAAACACCATAGGAGGGTCTGTTCAGCTTTTTGACCAAATAATTGTGCAGGAAGACAGCTAGGCTGTGGCCTTGGGGATGATACCAAAAAGTACCTATACCCTTGGTGTTTTCAGCGTCACCACTATCCGGTAAAGCATTGTAATGTATGGAAAGGGCGATGGCCGGTTCTTCTCGATGTATCATAGCCATGCGATCGCCCAGAGAAACTTCAATATCACTATCCCTAGTCATTACAACAGTAGCCCCTAATTTTACCAACTCATCCCGTAATAATTGGGAGACGACTAAATTAACTTCTTTTTCTGTATATCCAGTTGGACCCACAGCACCGGATTCTTTGCCACCATGTCCGGGATCGAGTAGAATCTTGATATCAGATAGGGGTTTTCGTCTTTTCCGTCCCCTTGTTGGCGGATGACGCAAAGCTAAAATCAGGGTTGTATTCTCGTATCTGAGCTTATATCCCCACTGTTGACTTTTTTTCAGGTTAAAGGCGTATTTCACCTGTTCTGGAGCTACCTGCTGCCAATCTAGACGAGAAATTAAAGGGTCATCATCCAAACGGATTATGTCTGTTTGGGCGGTAGTATTGTAAAGTGTGATAGTGAAATGATCATCGCTCTGTTCCACGCTCACGGGTACAGGAACTTGTAGAGGGAAAACTATCTGTGTCGTACCAGGAAGCCGGCGATATCCGACACTGCGAATCGTTGTGCGTGGCGGAATTGCACCTGGTAAAACACGAGTCTCCCTGCTATGAATCCAACCACCATAGTCTAGGCGTAACCATTCACCTTCACGCCCTGTAATTGATGCTTGTGTACCTTTGGGGAGTGGGGTAAGTCGTGAATAATCTGTACCTGGTCCTGTCCGCGCTACCCCTGCATCTGCTACTACCTCGCCAACTTGTAAGTTTCCAGGTGAGAGAATTTGAATTTTGCCAGTTCCTGGTTGAGTTATCGTCTCGCCGTTGACTGTTAGTTGAAATTCTGGTTTCCCCAAATCTATGCTTTTCCCATCAGCAATCATGTTGTTACCATCAATTGGGGTTAGCGAAACAGCTTGTTGAAATGTAGTGCAACCCTCATACCTTCCCGGGATCGACTCAGCATGAGGCTGGTTGTTTCCTGTAAGTGCTGCTAAATTACTTGGTAGTATCACCTGCTGAGGTTGGGGTGCAAGAGCAATAGTTTGATTTGCCAGAGTGACAGATACACTGGCGTTAGGGGGTGCGATGGCGCTAAAACAAATTAATTCTCCGGGTAGTTTGGCAATGTCGGCTGCTGGAATCAGAGAATCTTTGGCAAAGGCTAAACCTTGAGGTAACACGGCTCCAGTCGCCAGCTTTGTAACTTTAATTTCTAGTTGTTGATTTTGGTGACTGACAGTAAAGAGATTTTCTCCCAACTGCAAAGGAAAACTTGGAGCAAAATGCCCGGCTTGACTGCGGTTAACTGCCTTACCATTGATGAGAACCTTTCCATCTGGTGGCGCTGTACCAATGAAAAAGATTTTTTCCGCCCTTGTTTGGTGGTTGTTTGGGGGATAAACAACTAAAAGTGATGGTCCGGCCAATGCTACTACAGAGGAGGTAACGATAAACCCTAATATTACTAAACCTAGAAGTTTTTTCACGACAACAGCACAAAATATTTCACCACAGCAAATGTGGCACAATGACGGGATGTTTTTTGAGAAGTTGCTAAAAATTCTAACTACTAACTTATGACTAAGTTTATCTTTGTAACTGGAGGTGTAGTTTCCAGTATTGGTAAGGGCATTGTAGCAGCAAGTCTGGGACGTTTACTCAAATCGCGAGATTATTCGGTGTCGATTTTGAAACTCGACCCTTATATTAATATTGACCCAGGTACCATGAGTCCTTTTCAGCATGGGGAAGTTTTTGTTACCGAAGATGGTGCGGAAACAGATTTAGACTTGGGACATTATGAACGCTTTACTGATACTTCTATGTCGCGGCTGAACAGTGTTACTACTGGTTTAATTTACCAAGCGGTAATTAATAAGGAGCGGCGGGGAGACTATAATGGCGGGACTGTACAGGTTATACCCCATATCACCAATGAAATTAAAGAGCGGATTTTGACTGTTGCTGAGGCTACGAATCCATCTGTATTAATTACGGAAATAGGTGGGACTGTGGGTGATATTGAATCACTGCCATTTCTGGAAGCTATTCGCCAGTTACGCAAGGAAGTCGGACGGCAGAATGTATTGTATATGCACGTTACCCTAGTGCCGTGGATACCTTCGGCCGGGGAAATGAAAACCAAGCCCACACAGCATTCTGTGAAGGAATTAAGATCAATTGGTATTCAACCAGATATTTTAGTCTGTCGCTGCGATCGCGCCTTGCCTGTGGGATTAAAACGCAAGTTGTCCGAATTTTGCGATGTCCCGGAAGAATGCGTCATTACCGCCCAAGATGCCGGGAGTATTTATGAAGTACCACTAATTGTAGAACGGGAAGGACTGGCAGAACAAGTATTAGCGTTGCTGCAAATGGAACAACGCCCACCAAATTTGGTGCTGTGGCAAACAATGGTAGAACGCTTATACAGTCCTCAGTACACTGTGGAAATTGCCATTGTGGGAAAATATGTGCGGTTAAGTGATGCGTATCTCTCCGTAGTAGAGGCGCTGCGTCATGCGGCTATTGCTACATATGGGGATTTACGCTTGCGATGGGTGAACTCGGAAGATTTAGAAACCCAATCACCGGAAACGTATTTAGCAGGTGTGGATGGTATTCTAGTCCCGGGTGGTTTTGGTATCCGCGGGGTGGATGGTAAAATTGCAGCTATTCAATACGCTCGCGAGCGCCAAATACCCTTTTTAGGTTTATGCTTAGGAATGCAGTGTTCCGTAATTGAGTGGGCGAGAAACGTACAAGGATTAACGGGTGCAAACAGTGCCGAATTTGACCCCAAAACCAAGTATCCAGTCATCAACTTGTTAGCAGAACAAGAGAGTGTAGTTGACCTGGGTGGAACCATGCGACTGGGACTCTATCCTTGTCATTTGCTCCCTAATAGTCTAGCTGCTAGTCTTTATCAACAAGAAGTAGTTGACGAGCGCCACCGGCATCGGTATGAGTTTAATAATAGTTATCGTCAGATGTTGTTAGAATCTGGGTATGTGATCAGTGGAACTTCCCCCGATGGAAGCTTGGTAGAAATTGTGGAATTTCCCCAACATCCCTTCTTTTTAGCCTGTCAATTTCATCCCGAGTTTCATTCGCGTCCTAGCACTCCTCACCCTTTATTCCAAGGATTTATGGAAGCCGCTATTAACAGAACTCATCCTGTATCCAACTTACCAACACCTGTACAGGTTTCTTGAGTATATTCTCAAAGTCTTATTGAGAAACCACACAAGTTTCAACCTCAATAAATACAACGATGAGGAAATAAATACCCGACTTCTCGAAGAAGTCGGGTATCTGCTCATTCACAGCAGTAATTCTAATTCCCGTTCCCAACAAGTAATGATGCCAACTTTGCAGCGCCCACCATTCCCGCATAATTCCCTAATTTTGCTGGTAAAATTTCTAACCCTGCGCGACTCGTAGCCATGACTCGCTGCTCAATTTCTGCCTTCAGTGCGGGGTAAAAAAACTCAAAGCTAGCACTAACTCCACCACCAATAATAACTGCTTGGGGAGTTAAAACGTAAATTAAACTACTTAGACCAATACCCAAACACTTACCATATTCTTGCCAGAAAGTCAAGGCAAATTTATCTCCCGCCGCCGCCAGTGCGCCTAATTCCCATGCCTCCTGTCCAGTACGGCGACGAATTGCCGTAGCTGAAGCATACTGTTCTAAAGAACCGGAATTACCACTCTTACACACAGGCCCATCGGGGTTTAAGGTAATCAAACCCAGTTCCCCAGCAGCGCCTTCATGTCCTACAAACAGTTTGCCATTGAAAATAATCGCACCACCAACCCCAGTTCCCAAAGTCAATAAAATTAGATTGTGAAAGTGGCGACCAGCGCCCAACCAAGCTTCTGCCAAACCGGCACAGTTGGCATCATTAGCAATAACCGTAGGTTTACCTGTTTTGGCTTCTAACCAGTCCGCTAAAGGCACATTTAGCCATCCCGGTAGGTTGATGGCAATTTGGGCAATGCGTCCGCTTTTATCAGCCGGACCGGGAGTACCCACACCAATGGCAATAGCTTGATTATATGGGTCAACTTGAGCGATCGCATCTATAATTACAGCTACAACAGCTTTTGGTGTCGATGGTTGGGGAGTGGCTACAGTCAAAGATTTTAAGCAAGTACCATCCGGGTTGAACCGTCCCAGCTTAATGGCTGTCCCCCCCACATCAATACCAATTAATTGTGAATTAACCACCTGAAAAAATATAATTTAGCTTTTTTGGGTTTTATTGAACAAAAAGTCCTGGGTTTGGTGTTTTCTGTGCGTCCATAGGTGAACTACTAACCATGACTGAATGAAAACTCCTTGGTTCGTCGTACCAAGCTGTCATCGGTGTACCCCGCAATAAGCCGGACAGGGCAACGGATAGCATAAACCCACCAGTAGCAGCCGCAATTAAAGAAATATTATCTTTCACTCTAACCTCTTGGTAATAACTTCAACAATATTTAGATAGGGAAATAGTAACTATTTCCGCATTCTATTTTCTCGCCGTAATCGAGGATTGACAAATTCATTTAAACCCTCACCTAGTAGTGATAACCCTACTACCATTAATGTCATCGCTAAACCGGGGAAGAGGGTAGTCCACCAAATTCCCGTGGGTAGGGCTTCTAAGGCTTGTCTTAAGTCATGTCCCCATTCTGGAACTTCTTCGGGAAGTCCTAGTCCCAAAAAGCCTAAACCGCCTAATACTAAAATTGCATCGGCGGCGTTGAGAGTAAATAGTACGGGTACACTTTGAATGACGTTAAAAAATAGATAGCGCCATAGTACAACCCAAGTGGAAGCACCCATGGCTTGAGCGGCTTCAATAAATACCTCTTTCTTAACGCTCACAGTGTGGTTACGTACTACGCGATAATATTGGGGAATGTAGGCAATACTAATGGCGATCGCCGCATTGAAAATTCCCCGCCCCACGACAAAAGCCAGTGTCACAGACAGTAGTAGCCCCGGTAATGTGTAAATACTATCCATGAGGAACAGCAACACCCGATCTAACTTACCCCCCAGATAGCCACTCACCATCCCCAATGGCACACCAATAATCATACTAATTGCTGTAGCTAATATCACTACTTGTAGCGCAGCTTGGGCACCAAACAATGTACGAGAAAATACATCATGTCCCAAACGACTCGTACCAAACCAATATTTAGCTGATGGTGGTTCTTGGATGGGGTTAGAAAGGAACTCTCTGGGGTTTTGTAACCATCCCCAAGCCTCTAACACAGGGGCAAAAAATGCTAAAAAGAGGAAGAATAGGCTAATGGCGATGCCAATGACCATTAATTTCTGGGACAGGTGGGAATTTTGGGCGAAACGGATAAATTTCGGTAACTGAGGTTTATTTATGGCCATGAGGGAGCGCATGCATCAAGCAAGATATAACAAACGCTCCTCTTGGCTGAGAGCTAAGAGGAGCAGGTTCTTTGATAGTAGAGGCTTTGAAACCCCCCTGCGATCAAAGTTTTTCCGCTTCCCTATACTTTTAGAAGCGAGTCCGGGTGAAGTTTTTCTGTTTCATATTCTCTAAAGATGACTCGAAATCATTTGACGATAATCGCTCTTTTGCTTCACACCTTTGACTTCTTTCAATAATTCTTGATGTTTAAACAACTGAATCGTGGGTGTACCAGTTATCCCAGCATTCTCCGCAATCTGAGGGTCTTTGTCAATGTCAATTTCCACAAAGTGAATTTTGCCTGTGAATTCATCCACGACTTTATTTAATATGGGCTTAAGAGTATGACAAGGACCACAACCAGGGGATACATATTTCACCACCAGCAAGCGATCGCTTTCATGGAATAATTTCCTTAAAGCATAACCCCCTTCATGGCGTGTGGCCTGTAAATTAAATCCAGCCTCCTCTTGGGCTTCAGTTTTATTGGTGGTTTGGGGTTCCAATTCATTCTCTACTGTAGCTGATTGATGAAATTCTGTAATTAAATTCCGTGATGATAACCAGCGTTCTGCCAACATGGCCGCCATACAGCCAGTACCCGCCGCGGTAATTGCTTGACGAAACTCGTGGTCTTGCACATCCCCAGCTGCAAATACACCTTCTACACTGGTTTCTACAGAACCATTTTTAGTCACAATATAACCCACATCGTCTAATTCTAGCTGTCCTTTAAATAAGGCTGTATTGGGACTATGACCAATGGCGTAAAATAAACCTTTGGCGTGGAGTTCCCTTTCTTCGCCAGTTTGATTATTACGTACTTTTACCCCGGACATCTGACCATCGCCGAAGATGTCCACAGCTTCAGTGTGCCAATGTACTTCGATTTTTGGGCTACTTAAAACCCTGTCTTGCATGGCTTTAGATGCTCGCATTTTATCAGAACGCACCAGTAGATTTACCTTAGAACCGTATTTAGTCAGGTAAATAGACTCCTCCGCCGCCGAGTCACCAGCACCAATGACAGCTAATTCGGCACCGCGGAAAATTGGTGTTGCACCATCGCAAATTGCACAAGCAGATATCCCCCGACTCCAGAACTGATGTTCACTAGGTAAACCTAGACGCTTGGCTGTAGCACCAGTGGCTATAACTATACTATGGGTTTTTAGTTCCCTTTCCTGCGATCGCACTATAAAAGGACGTTGACTCAAATCCACAGATATTACATCCTCAGTATATAACTGTGCCCCCCACCGTTCAGCTTGCGCCTTCATTTGATCCATTAGTTCCGGTCCGGTAATACCTTGGGAAAACCCCGGAAAATTTTCTACCTCCGTTGTCGTCATCAATTGACCCCCGGGTAAACCCCCCATTTCAAAACCTTCAAATACTACCGGTTTTAAATTTGCTCGTCCTGCATATATGGCCGCTGTGTATCCTGCTGGGCCAGAACCAATAATTACCAAATTTTCTACAGTCGGGTTAGTCATAGGGGTTAAATAAACTCATAACGACTCCGTTTAATATACCATAATTAGTCCAGGAATGGGGATAAAAGAAAACATATAACCTCACCTGAGAAAGAAGACCAGAGAAAATTTTTGCATGGGGGTGATATGAAAGTCCAGGAATATGGAACACTTGTATAGTATAATAAAAACACAGTACGCATGGGAGCTAAAAATATTGGGGTTTTCAGCATTTCCCAAAAAATGAGAAAATGGGAAATTAACCATTACAAAACTTTAAATACAGACATCATGGCAAAAATCCAGTTTTGCAGAGGAATCGACGAGGAAGTAATTCCAGAAGTACGCTTAACCCGCTCCCGCAGTGGCGACAGTGGGACAGCAACGTTTATTTTCACCAATCCACGCATTTTAGATCAAGGTAACACGGAGGAAATCACCGGGATGTACTTGATTGACGAGGAAGGAGAAATTGTTACCCGAGAAGTTAAGGGTAAGTTCATCAATGGGAAGCCAGAAGCCTTAGAAGCTGTTCATCTGATGAAATCTGCTGCAGAATGGGAGCGCTTTATGCGCTTCATGGAACGCTATGCGGCAGAAAATGATTTGGGATTTAACAAGGCTGAATAGATATCCGATATACAGCAGATTTCATCTGAGTAGGTACAAGGGCGGGGAAGATGCCCACCCCACAGAAGTTTTCTCATTCAATCTGTACTTCAGATTCGGTGCAAGGTGCTGTAGGTTTGAATTCATCCATTTACGCAACTGACATACTGGTGGGGTAGGTTCTTTGGATGCAGCTTTATGTGGTGGAATTGGTATAACGCAACCGACAAGAGACATTTAATCTGACACTTGCGTAAGTCCTATGATCAAAAAAACTCCCTAATATAGGGAGTTTGTATTTTGTTAAATGATTTTCTCAAAAGTTGTGAAATTTTAAAAAGTGGCGATTGCTACACAAATAACAGCCAAAATGCCAGCGATCGCATAAAATACCCTTACCACTTGTAATTCCGACCAACCGCTTAATTCTAGGTGATGGTGTAGGGGAGCCATTTTAAATAAACGCTTTCCTTTCCCATCAGGACCCTTGGTAGCTTTGTAATAACCCACCTGGGCAATAACAGAAAGAGTTTCCACAAAGAAAATACCACTGAGAATAAACAGTGCTACCAAACTATTAGTTAGTAAAGCTACAGCAGCTAAAGCTCCGCCCAGTGCTAAGGAGCCAGTATCACCCATGAACACCCGTGCTGGGTTACGATTATGGGCTAAGAAACCTAAACAACCGCCACTTAATGCGGCACAAAAAACCATTAATCCTGGGTAAGCGGGAGCGACAACAGAACCTAAGCCTAATAAAGCGATGGCGACGGTTCCCGCTGCTAAACCATCAATACCGTCAGTTAAATTAGTTGCATTACTTTCTGCGACCAGGACAAAGCCAGCCAAAGGCCAGAATAAATATCCTAAAGGTAGTGTAAAGCTCACCCAGGGTAAAGCAATATTTGTAATTTGAGAATTATGATTAAACATCAGCCACAGACAAAACATGGCTGCAAATACAATTTGCAAAGCCAGTTTCATTTTGGGTGATATCCCTTTATTTGATTTGCGACGCAGAATTTGCCAGTCGTCAAGCCAACCTACAAATCCATAACTGAGAGTTAAAGCACAGACCCCAAGGACTTCTGTGGCAAAATTAGATAATATACAGGCGATCGCCACAGATACCGGTACAAAAAATATACCCCCCATAGTTGGCGTACCAGCTTTCTTTAAATGGGCTTGTGGTCCATCTTCGCGGATAATTTGGCCGGTTTTCCAGGCTTGTAACATTGGGATTACTAAAAATCCCATAGCAGATGTACTCAGCGCCCCTAGCAACAATGGTAACGTAAGTGACATACCTTGCCAGGGCGTTCTCTGTCCTAGCCAATCCAAGCTCAATGCTGCTACACTGAGGGCTATAACTAAACCAAAAGCTAAGCTAATACCCGAAATATTTGACCCTTGGTTAGGAGATAATTTAGCGTCCACAAAAATTTCCTTCACTCCACACTTAACAGAACATAGATATTACCCAGCAATGCACGGAAAAACTGAGATAAATTTCTTACAAAAACATCAATGAGTTTTGATTTGACCTTTTTCGCCTATGTGCTATGGTAATACTACCCAGGTTGACCAGGTTAGTCTTCGTCTACGCCAAGATCACTACCATCATCAATGTCGTAATCATCTATTCCGTCTTCTGAACTCAAGAAATCTGATATTTCTTCTTCTTGTTGTGAATAATCGGTTTCCTGAACAGTACGCGCTACAAGCCTTCCTTGATTTTGTAACCAGTCCAACATAGAAGATTCTTGCTTTAATGGAATTACTGGCGCACGTTGGTTCCGAGGTTCTTCACTTAATGGAGAGTTCAGCATATCTACCAAAACACAAAAAGATAATGTAACTAGACATTAAGAAGTCTATCACTGACAAGGGATATTTTAATTATCCATTCAAGTCGTAGTTAATAAATCCGTAAACTGGCAGAAATAATTTATTGAATAGTCTTATAAGAACCACCAAAATTGCACGGGTATTATGTCACAATCTATACTGTCGGCTGAAAGTAGATCAATCCTGATGATTTTTGAGGTGATAGACCATGCTCGGTAAAGCTAATCTCATTGATGCGATCGCCGGTACTAATCGCGGTTTACTAGCCACTGAACCACAAAAACAAGCTATCTTAGCAGCCATCGCCAATTTAGAAGATTTTAATCCTACCCCTCGCCCCTTGGAAGCGACGGATTTACTCAATGGTGATTGGCGGTTAATCTATACAACTAGTAAAGCTCTCCTAAACCTGGATCGCATACCGTTATGTAAGCTGGGACAAATTTATCAGTGTATCCGGGTCAACACTGGGAGTATTTACAATATAGCCGAGATTTATGGCTTACCTTATCTGGAAGGATTAGTAAGTGTAGTTGCCAAATTTGAACCAGTTTCGGAGCGACGTGTACAAGTCAAGTTTGAGCGATCCATTTTGGGTTTAAAACCTTTAATCGGTTACAGTTCTCCCGCCAGTTTTATTCAACAAATTGAATCCGGTAAAAAGTTTACGGCTATTGATACCTCCTTAAACAGCGAGCAACAGCAAGGCTGGTTAGATATTACTTATATAGATAGTGATTTACGCATTGGCAGGGGTAACGAGGGTAGTGTGTTTGTTTTGAGTAAAACATAAATCTTATTACATCCGTTGCATTTGCCAACGAAAATACCCTGCCTTCGGTTTTTTGTCAAGACGGGTCTGATACCTTGTCAGGTTTGGGCTGTCAATGGAGGAATACTTAACCCCGTTTCAGATAAATAACTTAACAAAGCCTCTAGGAAACAGCTTGACAATGTAAAGTGAAATCAATTAGCCCTAATATATCCATCATTAAAAGGGAAGATACTTATGGTTCAACGTGGTTCTAAAGTGCGTATTCTCCGCCCCGAATCCTACTGGTTTCAGGATGTAGGCACAGTGGCTTCTATTGACCAAAGCGGCATTAAATACGCAGCAATTGTCCGGTTTGATAAGGTGAATTACTCTGGTCTCAACACCAATAACTTTGCCCTAGATGAATTACTTGAGGTAGAACCACCAAAAGCTAAAGCTAAAAACTAAGCGGCAGAGCAATAAAGGTAATAATTTGATGAGATGGTGAATGATATAGCTTAAATCCTATATCATTCACCAGCCTGCCCTCAAAGGTAAACGATATAGCTTAAATGCCTGAACTGCCTGAAGTTGAAACAATCCGCAGGGGTCTAAACCAATTTACCCTGCACCGCAAAATTACGGGTGGGGATGTGTTGCTAAACCGCACCATTGCCTACCCGTTTTCTGTAAATGAGTTCATTTCTGAAATTACAGGGAGTGCGATCGCCGCTTGGCATCGTCGTGGTAAATATCTTTTAGCGGAACTCACCCCCTCACCCCAGACTCCGTGGTTAGGTGTTCATCTCCGCATGACCGGACAGCTATTATGGCTACATCAAGACGAACCATTACACAAGCACACAAGAGTGAGGCTATTCTTTGAAAACCAGCAAGAATTGCGCTTTGTTGACCAGCGCACCTTCGGTCAAATGTGGTGTGTTCCCCCAGGAGTAGCAGTAGAAAGTATAATTACCGGTTTAGGGAAACTAGCCGTAGACCCTTTTTCGCCTCAATTCAGCCTTGAGTATTTCGCCGATAAATTACAAAATCGCCGCAGTCCTATTAAAACCGCCCTATTAGATCAATCAGTGGTGGCCGGGTTAGGTAATATTTACGCTGACGAAGCACTATTTAAAAGTGGAATTTTACCTGTAACTCTGTCTATGGATTTGCAGTTACAGCAAATTCAACGTTTACACACAGCTATTATTCAAGTATTAGAAACTAGTATTGCAGCTGGGGGTACAACCTTTAGTAATTTCCTCAACGTTCAAGGGGTTAACGGTAATTATGGCGGTGTGGCTTGGGTATATAACCGCACTGGCGCACCCTGTCGAGTTTGTGGTACTCCCATAGAGCGAATTAAGTTAGGGGGGCGTTCTAGTCATTTTTGTCCCCAATGTCAGAGTTATTAGACATCCTCTGAATGGGGTGTAAACAAACCAGCAATAAATTCTTAAGTGAATTTGCATCTGACCACAAGTTAAAATCCTGTTAAAACCAATTCAAGAGGAAATTTATGGCAGTTAAAAAAGGGGATATGGTTCGCGCTGTCCGCGAGAAGCTGGAAAATAGTTTGGAAGCACAAGCCAGCGATCCTCGCTTTCCTTCATATTTGTTTGACAGCAAGGGCGAAATTGTTGATGTTAAGGGTGATTACGCCTTGGTAAAATTTGGGAAAGTACCAACGCCAAATATTTGGTTACGCTTAGACCAACTCGAAGAGTTTAACTAAGTCTGGTAGCCAATCGTTGACACTCCCCCGCTAACTGCTCTCCCAACCTCTCCCCCACAAGCACAGAGGCTTTAAAAGTTGATTTTTGCCTGGAAATAAGTAATATTTCTGCGCCTTTGTAAAGCCCAGAGGAGTTGGGGAGAGGTTGATGGAATTTACCTTTAAAAACCATAAATTCAGATATCCTATTTGATTTATAAAAACTAGGAGTTTCAGATCCCCGACTTCTTAAAGAGGTCGGGGATCTAAGTCTTCATAAGTAAAAGTTTTTTATGGCTAAGACGACAAAATAATATTACCATAAAATAAATAGTCATATAGGACACAAGGCATGGCTGCAGAAGAAAAAGGTTTAAAGGATACTCAAGCTAAAACACGCGTGCTGCTGGCGTTGTGGGATATGGGAGCAGTGGAGGGAGAGGTTAACCAGGGTCAACTCACTAAACGAATTGTCACTAAGGGTAAGAAGGTAGGAGACTATCGGCACATATTTAAAGATTTGGAAACGGCTGGAGCAATTTCTATTTCTAAAAAGAAAATTTCTCTCACCTCTCCCATAGGTTTGGAGATGTTGGGGGAGGGTTTGAGCAGTGGTGATTTTCAGTTTGAGGGGACTATTGTCGGCACCTGGGTAGCCAATGCGTTGCTGCGGTGGATTAGTCAGATGAATGGGGGATCAACTCTATCTGTTCTTGCGAGTGATGGGGTGAAGTTGGCGGTTATTTCTTCCTACGAAGAATTTAAATCTGTGGCATTAGAAGTTTACGACCAACTCAATCAGAACTACAACTTAGATGATTTAGTCCCTATTTATCGCATCAGGAGAACCATAGGGGAGCGGGTGAGCCGTGAAAACTTCAACACCTGGTTGATCGAAATGCAAGCTGAGGACGTTTTGCAGCTGATTACTGGAGAAATAGCAGACTTTACCCCTGATAAACGAGAAGACTCGATATCTATGGAAGGTACACAACTACGTTCCTATGCTCAACGCCTGAGTTAATCAAATTGCTTCGACACTGTGTAGTTCCTCCCACGACATTTATTCATCATGACAAATACCCCTATTTCTTCCATAGAATCCGTTAACGCCGCTATTAAAAATCATAATCCCTTTACTAACGCCGGTATCGTTAAAGAACAGGACGTTTGGGGAAAGGGAGTCCCCGATGTACCAACCTTAAATGCTCATGCTTCTAATAAAGTCTTTGAAGCCATTGAATTTGTGCGAACAAGTCAATTGAGCCAAGATAAAGTGACTTCCATTGTGATCACTGCACAACATGGAGTTGGTAAAACTCATCTTCTCAGCCGCATTCGTCATCAATTAGAAACAAAAGGCGGTGCTTTATTTGTCTATGCAGGTGGTAATAATTATACAGATTTAAATCTGGTGAAGTACCAATTTCAGCAAACCTTAGCAGATAGTCTGAGTGAAACTGGTAGTCAAGGGGTAATGCAGTGGCAGGAAGTAGCCGCAGCCATGGCCTACGAAACTAGAGGTGACAATTGCCCCCAATCAGCAGAGTTAGTTAAAAGATTTGACCAACTATATAAAAAGAGTTTGGACAAAAACAAAAATCTCATGAATGCCTTGCAAACACAAGTGCTGAAAAATAAACCCAATGCAGATCCCTATATTCTCCGGGCTATTTTGTGGACACTCTCAGAAACTCAAGCACCTTTTGCTATCAGATGGTTATCTGGTGAAGAATTAGCCCAGGTCAATGCTGATGAGTTGGGTTTACCTAATGCTCATAAAACTAATCAAGACAAAGAAGCTGAAGCCCTGAAAAATATTCAGCAAGTCTTGAATTTAGTTAGTTTCTATAATCCGGTTATTATTTGTTTTGACGAGATAGATGTTAAAAACAACTCCACTGAAGATGGCTTACCCACTGAAAGCGTAATTGCTAATTTGGTGAAAATTCTCCATGATACTCTGGAAAACTCCGAACTTAGTCAAGGAGTTGTTTTTCTCACAGTAATGCTACCGGAAACATGGAGAGAAAAGGTAAATTTAATACCAGGTGGTACCCCTGATAGAGTCTCAAAATTTACTCAAAGAAAACCAATAGAATTAAAATATGTTAGTAGCGATTCTATGGTGGACTTAGTTACTGTTTGGCTTCAGGAATTTTATCATTCAAAACAATTAATTCCTCCTCATTCAGTTTACCCATTTACAGAAGGTGAACTGAGAGAATACGGCAAAAATAAACCAACTGTCAGAGAAGCTTTGCAATGGTGCGCCAAGAATTTTAAGGTAGATGAGCTACCCCCAGACCCACTTTCACGGTTTGAACTGGCATTTAGAAAAGAAAGTAATCTCAATGCTGAAGATTACTTACAGGATAATAATATGCTGGCTGAGGCTCTATGTTTTGGTTTTGAGACATTGATCAATCATACCTTAGAAGGAGTAAAAATTGAGGAGATTATCCGGGATATCAAGCCTAAATCACAGAATAAAAATTGGATAAAGTTTAAAATCGTTGGTACGGAGAATGGCGCAGAGGTGAAAATTGGCGTGTCTGTAATCCAGGATTCTCAATTCGGATTATGTACTGGATTAAAACGTTTAATTAATTATCAAAAATTTGATTTGACTCGTGGTTGTTTAGTGCGATCACAAGACAAGATCCAAAAAATGAAGCAAAATTCTGAAGCCTATAAATTACTGGAGGAACTCATTGAGAAAAAAGGAGGGGAACACGTCGATTTAATAGAAGAACAAATTCGCCCACTGATCGCAATTTACTCTATTTACCAAAAGTGCTCAAACTATGATTTAACAGATGCACAAATTTTCGATATCATTACTCAAAATAAAATTACCATTGATAATCTTCTATTACGAGAGATTTTAAGCGATCCATCAGGCATATTACCAGATGCTGATGATAGCGATATTTTAGATGAACTATTTGATCCTACAAATTTAAGTCAAACAGATGAATCAGACGACTCAGACGAATTAAGCGATTTGTTTAGCTAATCATGAGCCAATCAGTTTTAATTTATAACGCCCTTTGTCTACCCAGTGGCGATGTGGAAGCGTTAGTACAAGGGCGAATTATTGCAGCTATACCTCGTAAATTATTGAATAGGGGTGATAAATTTGCTCTTTACCCTGTTAATTCTTCAATACATCAGTTGCGAATTGAGCAATACTATCGCCCGAATTTTTTACCCATTGCTGAAAGTGCTATCAAACAAGTGAACTCTGAAAAAGTTACTATTAAAGCTTGGGCGAGATGTGAACTTTGCGGAATGTTGGATGAGACTCAGCCGTTAGAAGTTTTATCTCAGTTAACAATCTGGACAACAGCAACCCTGAAACAAATCTTAGAAAAACAACATATTTTTTTAGCTTACCTGCGAGTTTATCATTTATCGGAGCCTTGTCAAGTTGCACTCACCCCCGATATTAAGGACAAAATTGGTAAATTTGTCGGTATACCTAATATTACTGCTGGGGAGGCAAAACCAGTATTGAGCGATCGCATTTTCGCTCAACGCCAAAAGCAACTACAAAACCTCGAACCACCCAAACACCCAGAACTAGAAGATTTACAAACTGCAATAGTGTCTGTGAGTATGAGCAACCCAGGGGCGCAAGCATTAGATAATGATATCAAAAGGTTTTTAGGTTGGAGTAGTCAGGAGGATAATCATCAACTGGGTGAGGATTTAGGTTGGATAAATAATATTGCTGCGTTAGGCGATCGCAGTATACAAGAAGATGAGGGTAAAAGTAACTATCAAGCCGGGACGGACTTTGAAAATGTGGTGCGTCATAGCTTGGAATTTTTAGGATTTACCGTTGATTATAGTCATAAAGGCGGTGCTGGTGGTTTAGATTTATTTTGTTCCCAACCATACCCATTATTTGGTGAGTGTAAAGCCGGTAAAAGAATTCCTAATGATAGCGCAGTACAATTGTTAAATTTGGGAATGTTACGCGAACCAGAGCTTTTTGATCAAGCTACTAAAATTATCATTGGTGCGGGTAAACCAACAAACCAACTACAAAAATCTGCAAAAATACAAGGTATGGCTATTCTTAATCCTGAAACACTTGAAAAATTAGTCAAACTCCAAAATAACTATCGTAACTCAGTAGATTTATTTAAACTCAAAGAATATTTAAAACCGGGTCAATGTGATGCACAAGTAGAAAAATATATCAGTCAAGTTTACACAGATATCAATTTGCGATCGCACATTATCCAACTAGTAAAAAATTATCAGCAAAACTCAGGGATAGACTTAGCAGGGGTAGAAGCCCTACACGGTGCATATTTCGGGTCAAATCCACCACAACCCCTGCAACCACAAGAAATGCACGAAATTTTAATAGAACTTTCCTCACCCCTGACAGGTTACTTAGGAAGAGTTAAAGGTCAAGATTGGAAAAGCGATCGCTTTTACTTCCTCCGAGACTTATAGCAACCGCCAAGGTAATTTAAGCATAAACTATAAGTAGTCCCTTTTCATGTGAAGCGATCGCTTGCTACAGGTATATGCCCAAGCCGTACAGTTACGACCTTCGTCAAAAAGTAATCCAAGCGATTGAACTCGATG
>NZ_JAQMTM010000034.1:0-8489 GCF_028331085.1 Anabaena sp. CS-542/02 | reverse complement strand
ACGACAGAAAGACAGCCAGTGATGGAAGTCTTGTAGGTATTCATGACAAGAACCATATTGCTGAGGAGCCGTATGAGGTGAAAATCTCACGTACGGTTTTGAAGACGAGTCGGTCAGGTGACTGACCGGCTTAGTTTAATAGAATTCCCGGAACTGAAAAAAACTACCTGTTTTGTAGACACCGACCTATTTTGTAGCGTCAATAGGTCAAGTCAGTACGGAGGTAGTTAAAAACTATATTGAAAGTCAGGGGGGAAAATAAGAAACACCCCGGGTTAAAACCCGTCGTTTCGGGTTTCATCCTCTCGTTAAAGGGTAGGGGTGATCAGGTCGGGTTATTTTGACAGGGATACCCTGCTGGGCTTAGGTGTTGATTAATCACCTTTAACCAGACAACGCACGGCCTGCTCTATATTTTCTTGTTTAATTAATGGTTCTCCTACTATAACCGCATGTGTACCAGCCTCAGCCATCAAACATAAATCAGCCTTTGTATATAGTCCAGACTCGCTGACAACTATTACACCTAAGTTTTGTAACTGCGATCGCCTAGCTGCTAGCAATTGTTGCGTAATACTCAAATCAATGGTGAAATCTTCTAGGCTTTGGTTGTTAATTACAACTAAACGAATGTCATCCAGCTTTAGTACTCGGTCTAGTTCATTCAAGTTATGAACTTCTACTAAAGCATTCATCCCTAAATAGTGAATTACTCTGAGAAAGTCTTGCAATTCCCGATCTGTGAGAATAGCTGCTATTAATAGTACAGCGTCTGCTCCTGCCGCTCGTGCTAGATAAATTTGGCACGGGTCAATCATAAAATCTTTGCACAACAAAGGCAATGCTACCCTCTGGCGGATAGCACGCAAATTTTCCCAACTACCACGAAAGAATGCAGTTTCAGTTAACACTGATATACAAGCTGCACCACCTCGCTCATAAGCTTTGGCGATCGCTATGGGATCAAAATCTGTGCGAATGTTACCATACAATGGTGATGCTTTCTGGATTTCTGCAATTAGTCCAGGTTTGTCAAGATTTTGTTGTAAAGCAGTCAAGAAATCTCGCACCGTTGGCGCAGCCGTTAACTGGCGTTGCAAAGAAGCCAACGACATCTGTTGGTGCATTTGCGCTACTTCCTGCTTTTTATGCCACACAATCTCTCTGAGAATCGGTTGCAGACGGCTATTAACAGTAGTCACTGGGTAAATCATTAGGTACTATGTATCTGGAGATAGGGTGACTCAGAAAATATCAAGTTGGAAATCTAGTTCCTACTGTTTTCAGAGTCGAATCAAGTTTGACTTAATGTCGAAAACCTCTTTCTTCTCAGTGTCTTTCGAGTTAGATTTTTCAGCTAGACAATTATTTTTTAGTAGTCGAATGTAGGTGCGGTAAGGGATGTAGTCTATAGGATTGTAACCGGAAAACCGCAAAATTAATACACAGGCCCATGAATACTTTCCAGCAATAATTGCTTTGATAATTTGTTCAATTTGTTCTGTGTTAATTTTCTTGGCCGTTTGGCTGTGACAAGTATTATTTATTTGATGCATACCTTTCCCTCTTAGTTAATTTGGAGTCCTATCATCTAGATCCACATTTGATTGATGATGTCAAGTGAAATCTAAAATCGCGGCGCTGAAGTACTGAGAGCATTCATGGTAGTTTGATCTAATGTCTTGAAGTTAGAGCAGTTTTTACTATCTCTATAAAAAGGTTGATATCACACAAGGATGATATTTCAAAAGCATTAACTTTAAGGGTTGAAAAATAGGGGTGGATTTAACTAGTGAGCATTTTTATATCTCTCATAGTTATCTAGTTAAACTATCCCCTACAGATAAACCGTGTTGCAGAAGCAGCTTCTGTATTAAGCGTACTCAATTTCTAGCCATAGATATATGAACAATTTTTAGATAGACTTATCTCTTCTTTCGCTTTTATGATTGATTGGTCTGCTTAATTATTATCCTTAGCATTGAAATGATATCCCAAGCTCACAAATTCTATGCCCTGGGTTTTACTCAAACAATAAATAAGGTAATATTATAGTTGGTTATTTTGCTACTTTATGATATAGTATTATGATTTTTAATCATATGTTATCTTATGGCATAACATCAAGTATCATATGTTGCTGTCCGTCAATAGATTCACTCTTGGTAAAGTTGAATTTATCTTGCTTTTCATGATTAACAAGTTTAGTAAGAGAATTATTTATTACTCAACATTTATGTAAGAAAATCTTTTGTGATTATCTACACATGAAATCTTTACAATTTTTATAACCTTGGATAGATATTCTGAGAAGACCCCCATAAATGTAAAACTGAAGTATATCTGATGACAGATGAATCAGGAGATTATTTTATATTTCAATATTTCTATGGTTAGATATATCCAACCGGAAAATAATGAAAATTAACTTTATAAATAACAAATTAACCATCTATTCCAAAACATATAGGAGAGATATATATAACTAAAACCTAAGAAAATCTATGATGATTAATAGGTTTTCAAGAATATATTTCCCCCTTACATCTTTATGATTAAAGTCATTGATTATGATAAATTAGTCAGATACATCTTTTATTATAAAAATTACTTTTTAGGAAAGTTTACTGCATAAAAATCAATTTTTATTTCTAAAATTATGTAAATAAATATATTTTCTATATTTTGACGAGGTATAATATAATTATAAAGATCCTTCTATCAGATTTCGCCAGACCCAAGGTTAATCAGGAGCTTTAAAAACATCCTCTTATCAATGTGTTAATAGTTTGATGAGGAATTGAGAAAAAATAGCAAATACAAATATGATGAATAGAATATGGTAAAGCACTATAGACGAACCTGATATGTGTACATTCAAATCACAAGTTTATTTTATATGCAAATCTCATAATCAAGCTAAATTAAGCCAATTTTATGCCTGGAAATTACGAGATTTTTGACCCCATAATTCCCTGGTTTCTAAATTTGGGAGTATGTCAAATACATAAATGAGCATCAAAGTTGGAAGTTTAATTGCAGCTTTCGCCATTCAGAGGCCTGATAAGGTAGTAGGGGGAGTATGTACAACTCGACTGACAAATTAAAAAAAACTCAGGAGCATTTAGAACAGGAAGTCACTGAACTAAAGAAAAAGGAGGTGCACCTCCAACAATCCCTTCTTCTACTGCGTTCTACTCTAGAATCTACTGCTCATGGTATTGTTGCAGTCAGTCTCAAAGGAGAGATTGTCAGCTTTAATCAGAAATTTGTGGAAATGTGGCGAATACCCAACTCTCTGATCAAGTCTCAGGAATATGTGCAGTATCAAGCTTTTTTTGAGAACCAATTGAAAGACCCAGAAGCATATTGCCAGATTATAAGTCAGGTATGCAGTCAATATGACCTGGAAACCTACGGTATCTTGGAGTTAAAAGATGGCAGAGTTTTGGCTCAATATTCTCAGCCTCAGTGGCTGGAAGGTGAAATTATTGGTAGAGTGTGGAGCATTTGGGATGTGACGGAATCGCATCGGTTAAATACAGAATCAGACCCGAGGGAAACTTTAGAACAAATAAAACAACTGACTCAACTGCAAGGGGATTTCATCTCTAGGTTATGCCATCAATGTCGCACTCCTTTAAATGTTGTTTTATTCTCTAATAGCTTGCTCAAAAGGTATATTAGCGACTCGAATGACAAGAAAATACAACCATTACTTGATCATGTTAAAACAGGTGTAGAACAGATTACCAAGATTTTAGATGATGTTTTGTTATTGGCGAAGGTACAAACAGCTAAACTTAACTATGATGGCAAACCATTGAATTTAGTTGAGTTCTGTAATCAGTTAATTGTGCAAATGCAGACAAGTGGTAGCCATAAACGCATAAATTTACTACCCCAAAGTGGTTATTTAACAGCCTGTATAGATAAAAAACTGATCGAGCCGATGATCATAAACTTGCTGGATAATGCTATGAAATATTCTCCTAGTGATAGCGTGGTCGAACTTAAACTATTCTGTCAGCATGGGAACGTAGTCTTCGAGGTGAAAGATAGGGGTATTGGCATTCCACTTGCAGATAGACAGCGATTATTTGAGCCATTTTATCGCGGTAGCAATATTCATCATTTGCCAGGTACTGGGCTAGGATTATTTATTGTCAAAACCCTTGTTGACTTACACAGGGGTCATATTGTTGTGGAAAGTGAAGTTGATGTCAGTACAACATTTAAGATCATGTTACCAGTAGTAACATCCCAGTTATGAGTTTAGTGGACAGTTTGCTGATTGTTCCTTGCTAAAAATCCTATTAATAGAGAAATGACACAGGAATCTACGAAAACAATCCTCATAATTGAAGATGATGCTACTACCCGTAATCTTTATTTAATGGGTCTTGAAGCGGTCGGTTTTAATACTATAGGTGCTGAAAATGGTTTGGTTGGTATTGAAAAAACACAAACCCATTTTCCTGATTTGGTGGTTTGCGATATTGTGATGCCGGGTATGGATGGTTATAGCGTTCTTTATACCATGCGTCAAGATCCTGTGACTGCGATTATTCCGTTTATTTTTCTCACTGGTAGCGAGAATAAGACAGATGTTCGTAAGGGTATGGAGTTGGGAGCTGATGACTATATTACTAAACCTTCTACTTTGGAAGAATTACACAAAGCGATCGCTATCCGATTAGAAAAGCAATCTCTTTTGCGTTGCTGGTATGCAACTCAATCTCACCAAATGCTAGAATCGGTAGGCGATAATACAAACCGACCTGTCAAATCTAACTCAATTTTTCCAGCCGTTCCCCATCTCAAAGAAGTTTTCGACTACATTGAAGCTAACTATCATCGAGGGATTACCTTATCTAACGTAGCTGATGCCGTTGGTTACTCACCAGCATACTTAACCACTACAGTGGCGAAGAGAACAGGTGAAACTGTTAATGGCTGGATTGTCAAACGCCGCATGGCCGCGGCCCGTCCTTTATTGACGGATACTGATCAGACAATAGAGCAAATTGCTACAGCCCTAGGCTACCAAAATGCTTGTCATTTCTCCCGGCAATTTCGCCAGCATCATGGTATATCGCCCAAAAATTGGAGAAATCAGAACCAGGTTTTTCAAATTCCTAGTAGTGATAAAATGCTTGGTATTGACCCTGATTACCAAAAATATGCAGCTTTGGGTCTAGGTTAACTGTTTTTGGGTTTTGTTAACTGCTGTAGCAATAATTGCATTGCCAACGCCAACAAACCAATTGCAACTATACCAAATATCCCAGATCCCAAGGCAACTACACCGACGACTAAAGTACGGACAGCAGAGCCAATATTTACTACCATGGGGTTATCCGAATGGATAGGTTTAGTGGCGAAAGTTGTCGCTATGGATATCATTAGCGAATACATAGCATATCCTAGTCCTCCAGAAAACACCGATCCTGTGATGCAACGTAAAGGAGTTGGTGGAACCTGATTTTCAGCTTCTGGTTGTATTATTTTTGGGTCACTCATATGTTCTTCGTGTCTTACTATCTTGGTGGTAAATTTCTACTTCACTCAACCCACTGATGATGTCACCTGAATGCCATGTATCACAGTCTGAGTCACAAATAATTCTAAGTCCTCATCGGGAAGTGCAGCCCTTATCTGTAGCTTAACTGCTTGTGCTTGTTCTTCAGACTCCACTAGGGCAAAAACTGTGGGCCCAGAACCAGACATCATGGTTGCTAAAACGCCTTGTTGATCGGCAAATAGTTCTCGCAGTTGTGAGACTTGAGGATAAGCTGGTAAAACTACACGTTCTAAGTCATTGTGTAGTTTTTGGGCAATTTCTCCTATATCTTTATTCAGGATACCTTTAACTATTGGTGCCGAATGCACTGCAGCCGCCCGTGCCGCTAAATTCTCAGTGTCTCTGAGATAAGAACTGCCAAATTCTTGGCGATAGGTTTTGTATGCCCAGGCTGTAGAAACTTCTAAGCTGCGATATTTGGCTAATACTATATATATATTATCCAAATTTGGTAAGGGAGAAAGTTGCTCGCCTCTACCTGTGGCGATCACTGTTCCCCCCGCAACGCAAAACGGGACATCTGAACCAAGAGTAGCACCCAGTTCTTCTAATTCTGATTTTGTTAGTCCCAGGTTCCACAGTAAATCTATCCCCACTAACACGGCTGCAGCATTTGTGGAACCTCCGGCCAATCCAGCAGCTACGGGAATATGCTTGTTAATCGTAATTTCTACGCCCCCATATTGAGCTAAGGCTTGAGGAAATTGCGTCGCCATCAGTGCTGCTGCTCGGTAGGCTAGGTTACTTTTATCTGTAGGTACTTGTGGGTGGTTGCAATTGACTCTAATCGGTTGATTGCTAAGGGACTGTACATTGATTTCGTCCGCAAGTCCGATACTTTGGAGTATCATCGCTAACTCATGGTAGCCGTCAGACCGGTCGCCGATGATTTCCAGATACAAGTTGATTTTGGCGGGAGCAATTAGAGTGTATGAACGCATTTTGACTGCTGAATTTTAGTTATTCAATACCATATCTTTGTGACGAGCCACGCTGAACTTGTTTGTTTGTGTCCTTGATGTTCTCTGTCTTTGCTTACACAGAACTGGTAGCATTTGTCAATAAGTTGGCTAAAGTTACCCACTGCTGAACACTCAGGTCTTCGGCTCGAACTTGGGGATTTATTTCTAATTGTTCCAGTAAGTGGCTCAGGCGATCGCGTTCTACAATGGATTGCAAATTATTTCTTAACATTTTGCGTTTGGCACCAAATCCGAGTTTTACTAGATTTTCTAATTTGTGGGGGTCAATTGCTGGGGTTTCTATCTGTCGGGGACTCAACCGCACTACTGCTGAGTCTACTTTTGGTGGTGGGTAAAATGCACCTGCGGGAACGGTACAAATGAATTCACAATCAGCTAAATACTGTACCCGCACGCTTAAGGCTCCAAAGGTTCTGGAACCAGGTTTAGCATACAATCTTTCTGCTACTTCCTTCTGCACGAGTAGCACTATGGAATCATAAGGTTCTGGGTTGGGGTGGGCGATAGTACCTAGCAACTTCTCGATGATTGGCCCTGTGATGTTGTAGGGAATATTGGCTACTACTTTATTAGGGTTGTGAAAATTGGTGAATGATGCTAGATGCGATGGTAGGTCTAAGATCAGAAAGTCCCCTTGCAATAGTAAAAAGTTGTCCTTTTTCCCCAGTTGCTTGGCTAGCTGTTTGCACAGGTCAAGGTCTATTTCTACTGCTATGAGAGATTGCACATGGGGTAGTAAACGACGAGTGAGAATACCGGTACCCGGTCCTATTTCCAAGATGCGATCGCTCTGACGACATTCTGCTGCTTTAATAATTGCATCCAGAGCCTTTTCACTTTTGAGCCAATGTTGGGCAAAGGACTTACGCGGTCTAATCATTAATTTTCCTGACTATATCTGATTTTGATATTTTTTTTATTGTAGATACCTAAATTATCATGTTAGACACACCAGCACCCGAATCCTCAAGGTGAGATATGTTGAGACTCCCTGGGGCCAATGAATTATTTTTGGACAACAAAAAACCCTGGTGAAACTAACCAGGGTGAGAAGGAGAAGTCGAATTGACGATGAGAGATACCGATACGAAAATCAAAAACTCTTAGCTAACGCCCAAGGAAACCAAAATTAAGGTAGTGACAAGTAATGTAGCAAACGCAGCTTGCACAGTATATTGACGTTGCTGCTCTTGGGTGGGGTAGGTCGCGCAGTATATTTGGGGTTCTTTGGCATAGTTATTGAGAATACCCTTTTCGTTAATAGTTGTGTACATAGTTTTTCTTGTTTTTGTTACTTTATGTAATCTAATTTAACAATATTATTACAATTTGTCAACTATGGTTGACAAATAATATTAGATATATTTGCAGAGTTATGCTGCTCAGTTGGTGCGAACTCACAAGTCAGCCCAAGGGCGATCGCTGTAAAAGTCCGTCTCTTTAGTATTGGGTTCCCCCAAGACTAGGGGAAGCATTAGGCAAGTCCCCTGACAGATCATCCGCAAAAGGGTCTACGGGGAAGTAGAGGAACAGGAAGAATATATATAGTTGGTTTCATGGATTAACCGATCATATATATAAGAACTAGCGGTGCTGAGTAAAAATCGGGATTATTGGGATTAGCGCATTGGTCTGAAATGCTCCCCTAGAGGAATATCCGAGAAAAAACCAGGTGATTTTGACATTTCACATTCCGATCAAGCAATATTGAAAAACTCAGATCCTGCAAAAAGCCCTCGGAGCAAGGGAAAGAAGGCGGAGTATCTGAGCTAAAAAAAAACTTTGTCAAACCCCTTGACGAAAGCAAATAGAATAGATATATTAAATAAGTGCCAAGGCGAGAGCCGGAAACACCTGAACCGAGAAAACAAAATACTTTGAAAGATAAAGAATAACCAATCCTCGTCAAGAAGATTTAGTTT
>NZ_JAQMTM010000033.1:0-3930 GCF_028331085.1 Anabaena sp. CS-542/02 | reverse complement strand
ATAAGTTTTATAAGGTGATTTTAGACACTTCTTGATCCCCCCTAACCCCCCTTAAAAAGGGGGGAACTAGAGTCAAAGTCCCCCTTCTCAAGGGGGATTTAGGGGGATCTAAAAATATTAGATACACCATGAGGGACTTTCTAAACATCCTCTAACTGGTCGTTTACCGCCTGGTGTTGAAAATAATAAACAATCTTCAAATCTTGTAGATGTGAAAGTAGTAATTAGGGTAGATTCTTCCCAGAACATGGGGTCTGGTCACTTGGTGCGTTGTCGGACTTTGGCGGAAGCACTACAGCGCAGGGGTGCACAGGTAAAATTTATTTGTCGTGACCATCCGGGTAACTTAATCCATTTGCTGACCCGTTCCGCCTTTGCTGTTACCGTTTTACCAGCACCACCATTAGTGGATGTAACAGCAGAAGACTATGGTTTATGGTTGGGAGTTGACCCACAAACAGATGCAGTGGAAACTATAGCAGCTTTGGGGGGAGAAATTCCCCATTGGTTGATTGTAGACCACTATGGATTAGGTCGCCCTTGGGAAGAACAACTGCGCCCCCATGTGGGTAAAATTTTAGTTATAGATGATTTAGCCAATCGTCCCCATGATTGTGATGTTTTACTCGACCAAAATTACCATTTTCCCGGAGTCAACCGTTATCAGGGGTTAGTCCCCCATGATTGTCGGTTACTTTTGGGTTGTCGTTATGCTCTATTGCGTCCAGAATATCTGGAATTTCGCCAGACCTTACCACCCCATACTGGTAAGGTAGAGCGGGTGCTGATTTTCTTTGGTGGTACTGACCCCCAGAATATGACTGGTAAGGTGATATCCGCCCTATCTGCTGGGGAATTTGCCTCCCTATATGTGGATGTAGTAGTAGGTTCTAGTAATCCCCATCGGTTATCATTACAACAGCTTAACCAGCGTCCCCACACAACCCTTTATGAAAACCTTCCTCACTTAGCACAGTTAATGGCTCGTGCGGACTTAGCTATAGGAGCAGGGGGAACAACTACCTGGGAAAGACTGTGTTTAGGTTTACCAAGTTTGGTAATTAGTATTGCGGATAATCAAGTCCCAGCTTGTGAGGCTTTGGCTAGGGAAGAGGCTATTATTTATTTAGGAACCGCTGATCAAGTTCAGGTCAAAGATATCGGCGAGGCGATCGCTTTTGTGCAGAGAAATCCTGCTACTGTGGTCAGAATGTCTGACCAGGGTAAGCAGTATGTGGATGGACTGGGAGCAGACAGAGTAGGAGAATATTTATATCCCACTCCTAAAAATCAACTACGATTGCGATCGGCAAAATTAACAGATCAGTGGCTTTATTATACTTGGGTAAATGAGCCAGAAGTGCGTCGTCAATCTTTACAATCAGACCCTATTAGTTGGGAAGAACATCAAAGTTGGTTTCACCGCAAGTTAGCTGACAGTCATTGTTATTTGGGGGTTTTAGAAGCTAATAATTTACCTGTAGGACAAATTCGTTTTGAACTCCAAGATCATGAAGGGGTAATTGACTATTCCCTAGATGTTTTAGTTCGGGGTCGCGGTTGGGCTACCTCCTTAGTACAACTGGGAATACAAGCTTTAAAGTCTTTTACACCTAAATACTTAAGAGCAGATGTAAAAATTAATAATGCAGCTTCAAAGGCGGTGTTTTTGCGGTTGGGTTTTACAGAGGAGCCGCAATCAATCAATCAATCAATCAATCAATCAATCAATCAATCAATCAGCTTTCGCTTACCATTCTCTCCGACTCCCAAAGTTGGTTAAACGAGTATATTACAGAACTAGTAATCAACTGGCTAGAACAAGGATATCTAGTACAGTGGACACATGAAATTACCGACTTACAAGGGGGAGATTTATGTTTTTACCTCAGTTGTGGTCACATTATTCCCCCATCCATCCTGTCAAGATTTCAGCATAATTTAGTCGTCCACGAAAGTGATTTACCCCAAGGTAAAGGTTGGTCACCATTGACATGGCAAATTCTGGAGGGTAAAAATGATATTCCTGTTACCTTGTTTGCAGCAGTGGAGCAGGTAGACAGTGGGGATATTTACTTACAGGAATGGTTACATTTTCAAGGTGATGAAACCGTAAATGAGTTACGCTACGCCCAAGCTCAAGCCACTTTAAATTTATGTCAGCAGTTTGTCAGGGAATATCCAGGTATTTTAAAACAAGCTCGACCCCAAGTAGGTGAGTCCTCATTTTATCCCCGGCGTCGCCCCCAAGATAGCGAATTAAACCCCCACCTTTCTTTGGGTGACCAGTTTAATTTATTGCGGGTAGTGGATAATGAGCGCTATCCGGCATTTTTTACCTGGGGGGGTAAGTTGTATGTGCTCAAGATTTATTGACGGGTGACGGTTCGACTTCGCTCACCGACCACGTTTGACTGTAATAAGGGGCGATCGGCTTGCAGGAGCGCTTCGCGATCGCCATTTACGCAAAACAAATATATCGCTATTGGGTATGGGAGGTATAATTGATAGTTATCCGCATGGGGGAGCCAGGGAATGAATTCCCTGGCTAAAAGCTAAAGTCGGTTAAAAACCGACTGGGAGGAGGGTTGAGGGTTTTTGTGTGATTTGTCACAGGACATAAATTATCTTGTTTTGGGAGTGTCAAAGCAGATGTTAATCTGGTATTTGAGCAGAAAATATCAGCCCTATTGCCAGTACCAATTTTGCAGGGTGAGAACAGGGAAGATAAATTACGCCCAGCAGTGAGAGAGTTAAGACGGGATGAGCAACTGCAAGAGTTAGAACCGTTATTATCATTTTTTGCTAGTTTTGTATTAGAGACTGTATGAATACAGAGAATATACCTGTTAAAAAAATACCAAGGGATTTATTGGATGATATTACCCAACGGCTAGTTTCTGCCCTGAATCCAGAACAGGTAATTTTATTTGGTTCCTATGCTTATGGTGAACCTACGGAAGATAGTGATGTTGATTTGTTAGTGATTATCTCCGATTCCAATGAACCTCGCTATCGTCGGGCGCGTCAAGCATATAAAGCCCTCCATGGGATTGGTATACCAAAAGATATTCTGGTTATGACCCGTGCAGAAGTAGAAAGAAAGGCCACCGTAGCAAGTTCATTAGTTAGTCAGGCACTCAGTCAAGGTAAAATCCTTTATGGATAGTCCTAAGGATGAGGAGGTTAGGCAGTGGATAATTAAAAGTCAGCGAGATATTAAGGTTGCCCGTATACTCATTGAAAATGAAGTATCATTATTAGATGCTGTTGTTTATCATTGTCAACAGAGTGCCGAGAAGGCATTAAAAGCTTATTTGACATATCAAGATTTAGTATTTAAGAAAACGCATGATCTGGGTGTTTTAGTAGAGATGTGTTCAGTTTTTGAACCAAATTTTCAGGATTTGGAAGATATGGCGGACACTCTAACACCTTACGCCACCGAATTTCGCTACCCAGGGGACATAATTGAGCCGGAAAGGTATGAAGCTGAAGAAGCCTTGCAGATGGCTGCGACAGTGCTAGAGTTTGTAATTAAATTATTACCAAATAAATTCAGTCTTGACGGTTGACGGTTGACGGTTGACGGTTGACGGTTGACGGTTGACGGTTGACGGTTGACGGTTGACTGCGCTCAACCACCGGGTTTCGAGTGCGCCGGGTTTCGACTGCGCTCAACCACCGGGTTTCGACTGTATAAATGGCGATAGCCCTAGCGCGATCGCCATTTATACAAAACAAATATACTGAGAACTTACAACTCATAAATGATAATAAACAGTGGCGAAAAAAGCAGATATAGGGGGAAAAAGATTAATCAGTCTTGCACCCAACACCTGGGTAAAGTGGATTACCCAGCGTAGTGACTTACAAGTACAAGACATCCTCAACACAGAATTTCAGTGGATAGAGCGAGAAAGTGATGTT
>NZ_JAQMTM010000002.1:0-26212 GCF_028331085.1 Anabaena sp. CS-542/02 | reverse complement strand
TCCCATATGTCATCAGTGGATAGGTAAATATAATCATACCACTCCTCCTTAGCTATACCCTCTCCCTGATTAGTTACAGTCCAACTTACTTCTACAGACTCACCCCAACCTGCGGTACTGCTGGAAATGGTTGCTTCCGTGACTACTAAATCTGGTAAATCAACTTCGTTGATAGTAATGGGAACTGCAAAGGTATTATTAGTCTTATCTGTTTCATATTGTTGGTTGTAGTAGTAATAATCGTCAGGATTTGTCACTACTAACAGATGATAATTCCCCGCTGCTACATCATAGGGAATGAATATATTGCCTGTTAAGCTGTAACTTCCATCTATTGCCAAGGGGCTATTACCAGCCCAGAAATCGGACACATAGCGATCGCTATCATCCCATATGTCATCAGTGGATAGGTAAATATAATCATACCACTCCTCCTTAGCTATACCCTCTCCCTGATTAGTTACAGTCCAACTTACTTCTACAGACTCACCCCAACCTGCGGTACTGGTGGAAATGGTTGCTTCTGTGACTATTAAATCTGGTAAATCCCCCTCGTTAATTTGAATTGCTTGGGCCAAAACATTATTAGTAATATCCGACTCCAGAAGTCCGTATTGGCTATAATTGGCGTTTGTCACTACCAACAAATACCCACTAGCTGTAAACCCAGGGGGAACTGTTACTGTCTGTGAAGCTGTATAACTCTGACCAGGAGCTAGTTGTTGATTATACTTATAATACTCGCCTACAAGTATATCATTCTCATCAAAACTCTCATCTAAGGAAAAATAAATCCTATCATCGCTCCAGTCGTTTGTCCCAGTTGTCTTACTACCTTGGTTAGTGACAGTCCAGGATATTTCCTGAGTTTCCCCCCACCTCACAGATTCCGCTGCGGTAATTGATGTGACAACTAAATCTGGTAAATCACCCAATAAATCAGAAGCATTGATCTGTACTGCTTGGACTGCTAGATTATCTTGTCTGTCTGTCTGTTCACCATCATTATTGGCAATAACTAAAATATATCCAGTTCCGCTAAATCCGGGGGGGATGGTAATTTCAGCAGTACTAGTGTAACTCTCCCCTGGTGCTAATACCCCCCCTTCATATTCGTAACCACCTAAGAAAAAGTCATTGCCCAACTGGTCATTAAGTGAAAAGTAAACTTCATCATACCACCGTCTTCTCGTGGTTGCTGTTTCACCTTGGTTGGTGACTGTCCAAGAAACCTCATAAGTTTCGCCCCAACTTACCTCTGTGGGAATTGTCAGGGAACTAATCACTAAGTTGGGTTGGTTGGAAGCACTAGTTACCATATATCAATCACCTTTTCCTCAAATATCTGTGAGCTACAAAAGTCAAGGGTTGTCCCTATCCCTGAAGTTGAAAATGTAAATTTAATCAGTTACTATACCGGGGCTGTTTTTGTTATAGGCGATGGCGATCGCACTATTTCGGGACATTGGAGATGTCCGCACCAGATTGTCAATAAAGTACTTTGTAATTTTGTGAAACTGCCAAGGGAATTATTAGCCAGTAGTATAACCTATCACACTTGTCAAAGATCCGCTGTGATGTCAAAATTAAGTAAATTTTTTTAAATAAAACTTTGGGGAAATAAAAAAGGGAACGGGGAACACCGGAACAGGGAACAGGTAAGGGAGAAGGAGTAAGGAGTGAGGAGTGAGGAGTAAGGGGGAAATTGGTGTCTACTTCCATTCGCCAGGGAATAAATTCCCTGTCTAATAGCTCAAGTCCACTGAAAGTGGATTAGTGGGTTACCTAGAATACAGTTAATGGTTATTAACTGTATTGTGTAATAATTAATACCTATTTAGATTTATCTGGCTTGGGAGCTACTCACCACAGAAGTTTTAACCCCTAGCTCCTGTTGCTTACCCCAGTAGCAAGTCCGAGATGAAAGTATTGATTTCGGTTCCCGTGTTTCTCTGTCCTGTGAGTTCACTCGTAAACAGATTAAAGGTAGTTTCCAGAATCGCATTGACGTTAGGATTATTCTTGAGTAACAATCCTTGACGAATTAAGAAAATATCCCCCCCTGTCACTTGACCATTACCATCAACGTCAAAAGCTAAGTTGTTGACCCCATTGGCGATCGCACTCCTTAAAGCTGCACCTGTGGTGTTTGTGGCTCCCACAGTTTCAGTGCTAAAGAGATTAAAGGAACTTTCCAGGATCGCATCGACGTTAGGATTATTCCGTAACAGCAGATATTGGTCAATGAACAATAAATCAGCACCGGTCACCCTACCGTTACCGTCAATATCGGCGGGATTGAGGGGGTCTACTACTGTCAAGGCGAAGGTATCACCTACACTTGTACCCGCTATATCGGTAGCGGTGACGGTAATATCAAAAGTACCGACATCTTCATTACCCGGTGTACCGCTAAAGGTGCGAGTTACGGGATTGAAGTTTAACCAACTTGGTGTGGTACCTGTGTAAGTGAGGTTATCTCCAGTATCTATGTCGTTGAAGGTGTTTTCTGGGAAGGTGAAGTTAAAGCTTTCATCTTCTAGGGTGGTGATGTCGTCAATGGGATTAACTAAGGTTGGGGTATCATTAACAGAATTAACGGTAACTGTAAAGGTATCATCCACAAGTTTACCGTTAGATGTTCCCCCAATGGTGATGTTGGCAGTGCCGAACTGATTGGGTTGATAAGTGAGGGTTAATTGATTCTCAACTATGGTTGCAGTGACTAAGTTGGTATTATCGTTAACCAACACAGATTTAACAATCAACTCCACATCATTGTCAACATCAGTAAATACATTACTCAGGTCAATGATAGTGTTGTCTGCATCTTCATCAACAGTAATATCACTAATGGGATTCAAGACGGTAGGGGGTTCATCGGGAATAACTTGATTACCAAAATCAATATCTGTGGCAATTTCTCCTGATGTGAGGGTGACAGTGTGAACTAAACTCAGAGTGTTGGTAGCAACATTATAATTATCATTACTACTATTGCCTGGGTTGCTAGTGTCTGGGGCTGTGGGGTTGAGGTTGAGAATACCTTCAGCTAGACCTAATATATTAATCCGAGAATAGGCAATGCCTGTGTTATTCACATTATCATTCTCGTCATCGCCATCAATGATTAAATTACTGGTGGTGTCTAGTAAGGTGCGGAATTCCCTTAATGTTAATTCCCTCTCTAAATAGGTGTGAGCTATTTCCTGAGCTAGGGTGGCAATTCCGGTAATGTAGGGAGCAGCTTGAGATGTTCCCCCCATGGTTATAGTACCGCCAGTGGCATTGGCACCTGTAATGAGGATACCAGGGGCAAACACATCTAGGAGGGGGTGACGTTGGGAGAAGCTGGCAATGTGGTCAGCTCCTGTGGTGTAGTTTATCGCTCCATTACCGAGGGTTTGAGCGCCAAAGTCATCAGCCCACACCGCACCCACGGAAATCACATTGGGGTCAATAGCGGGGTAAGCTAGTCCGGGTTGGCTGTTGAAGGTGTAGAAACTATTGCCCGCCGCAGCAGAAATGATGACATTTTGGTTAGCTATGGCGGCTAATTCATCCCCAATTCCATAACGCCCAGTGGTCGTAGTCCAGTTTTGATTATCTCCTAAAGAAAGGTTGACAGATGCAATATTATATGTATCAGCGTTGCTGTTGACCCATTGTAAAGCTGCTTCTAAGTCTGAGAAGTAACCAGAACCGCTATCTCTAAAGACTTTGAGGATAATCAGATTACTATCTGGGGCGACGGATGTGGCGATACTAGCGACGTGGGAACCGTGGTTATTTTTATCGCTGGCGTTATCATCCCTATCAGCAAAATCATACTGGTAAATAATTCGGTCGGCAATGCCATCGTTATTGTTGTCCGCACCAAAGAAAGGATGATTTAAATCAATACCCGTGTCAATGATCACGGTGCTGTAACCCTGACCCTTGATGTTAGTAAAGCGGGTATCTGCCCAGAATTCATAGAGGTTAATTAAATTCTCAGCGCTGGCGGTGGTATAGGTTTCGCTGCTGATAATGGGGCTGTTGGGGGTGTGCAGTTGGATATTAGCGCTAGTGGTGGTGACGTTAACCACTGGGTAGGTTTGTCGCCATCCCTCCTGCATAACTTCAGAGATGGTATAAGTACCTGGACGGAGATTATTAAAGCTATAGTTACCATTTTCATCCGTAACTATTGAGATTTCCCCATCATCTAACTGTCCGTTGGTGTTGGCATCTAGGTAAATTGTCCAACCCGGTAAACCGATTTCTCCTGGATCTTTAATGCCATTACGATTGAGATCATGCCATTTTTGACCCGTAATGCCGGCAAATTGATATAGTCCACCGTCCCAGTTGAGGTAATCTCCGGCATTAAGAGTAAAGATATCGGTTTTACCATTAATGACACTAGCATCACTATCTAGGCTGTCATCATTTCCTTGGTTGGGGGTGCTGAATTGATAGGTTGCAGGGGCGATGAATTCCAGGAAGTAATCACCAGTGGGGGTATCAGTAAAGCTGTAGAAGCCTTCAGGGCTGGTGGTGGTGCTGCTGACTAACTCGGTGGCACTATTGTAGAGATTAACTGTAACATCGCCTAGTCCTGGCTCTTGGGGGTTTTGGATACCGTCGGCATTACTGTCTACCCAAACATAGTCGCCAATGGTGGCGACACCGCCTGGTATTCTAATGGTGGCCTGGGCTGTGGTGGGTATTTCTTGGGTATTGCCAGCGTTGTCAGTAGCCAGGGCATAGAATTGATAGGTGTGTCCAGGGGTTCCAGTGTAGGTGGACTCGGTAAGTTGAGTGTCGGTTAACCAGGGGGTGTAGTCGCCGCTGTTGTCAGCAACGTAGATGGTGTAACTGGCAATAGCTGCACCTTCATCAGTACCAGCCCAAGTTACGAGAAATTCTGGGGTTTCTGAGGTGGCGGGTAGTTCCTTGACTGTACTGATGGGTTTGCTGACATCAAGGGTATTGAAAATGGGAGGGGTGGCGATGGGTGCTTCGGTGTCAAAGATGATTTCTGCGGCTGCGTCAATGATATCGCCGGTTTGGGCGCTGGATTTTGCCCGAATACTGTAGGTCACAAATCCTTCCCCTGCGCCATTTTCATCGTTGATGGGTAAGAATCCCGCCTGAGCATCTAAGGGAGCTTCTGCCGTGGTGGGATCTATGGTGCTAATGCGCCAGGTAGCTATACCGGTGGTGGTGTCTATGGTGGCAAAAACATCTACATAGAAGCTGTTGCTTGCCGTTAAGTCAATGCGGGTGTTGTGGAAAGCCCGGTTTCCTTCTAATTCATAGACTGAACCACTCCAGCCGTAGTCATCGACGCGGAAAGTACGCCAATCCAAATCGGCATCCAGCTGTTGGGTAATCAGGACTTCTTGGGCGGGTGCAGACGCTGTGGGGGCATTTTCAAAGCGGATGGTGTAGCGTAATGGTTCATCTGTATCTATCCAGCGATCTTCTCCAAAGCCTTCTGGTCCTAGGATGTCGTTGGGATCTATGGGACGACGGACGGGGGGTTTGTAATCATTATCGTCGTCGCCATCGTCGCCATCGTCATCATCGTCATCATCGTCATCGTCACATTCAGGATCCCCTTCTTTGCACTCACAAAGGGTTTCGTCTATGGGAAATAGACTACTGATGATACCACTAAGACCTCCCTGAACAAATAGATTAACTTCAGATGTGGTTAAATCAGAAACATTGAAACTGTCGATCAATGATAGTGTTAGGTCTGGACTGAACACAATCGGTGTTAGCCAATTTTCATTGTTGTAAATACTGTAGAATACGCTTGTCTCAGTTATGGCTGTATCGGGATTGATATCTTGAGTCCAGAATAAGGCTATTTGATCCCCTAGTTGGCTGAATTGCAGATTTCCAACCTCAGTAGCTGTCAGTATTGTTTCGAGATTTTTCCAGTTTTGTCCATCCCAAAATGTGCTTAAAATAGTCGATTCCCCGATGTCGTAGTTATGATTAACCCAAGCAAGTACAACATCGCCAGTGTTGGTTTCTCCAAGAGCTATATTACCGTCACTTCCTGCCCTGACATCTATGACAATGGGAGAAGACCAAGCTTCATTTTGATAAAGAGAGTAATAAATATCTTGGGCGCGATAAGCCTCTAAGAAAGCCTCTTGAGTTAAATTAGCATTAATACCACTCGATTCTGCTTTTGACCAGACAACCATTAACTGGTCTTTTTGATCGTTAATGATAGAAACATCATTATTAAATCCAATACTATTGGGTATAGCCAACGGATCACTCCATTGAATGCCATCAAATTGTGAAACAACGATTTGATTCCCTGTTTGATGACTACTAGGAGGAACTGTCTTAGTCCAAGCCATGACAATTTGACCATCCGCATTTTGTGTAATTGCCGACTGACCATCTGCGTATAAATCATGGCCAACATTGGCAATAACACTATTACTTCCGTAAATATTGCCCGTTCCTATGAGTTTTTCGGGTTGATAACTAAACTCTATTATTACCCATTCAGGAACATCAGTAATGCTAGGAACAGTGGCATCACGCATCATCAGTTCTGAATCAAAAGTGACTAAACTAGATGAACTTAACAGGTTAGCCGACAACTCAAATGACCAAGTATGTCCACTGACTTCTGTCACTTCAACTTTAATTCCACCTGTTGTTTCCTTATGACGGAAATTGGGAATAACATCAAATGAGGAGTTAATATAACCTGATGCTCTCAGCTGAGAATCACTTGCATAACCGAGTTGAAGGTAGGGACCAAAACCAATATTGAGTGAGGCTTCCCCTATTCTATTGGGGAGAAGAAAAGAAGGAAAGGGTTCTTGTCCCGTCCATGACAGTTCCTTGAAATCAGCACCAATATTAACATTAACTCCAGCCTCTATACTCCATCCGCCAGGATTGTTATTAAGTCCTCTGAGCCAAGCATCTAAAGCTAGAGATGCCACGTATCCTGCGGGACCTCCTAATCGCAGAAGATAAACAAGTCCATTTTTCCAATCAAATGACCCACCAACCGACCAATTCGCTATTGCCTTGTCAAATGCCCATTCACAGTCTTTCCTATCTAATATCCATGTAGCATTTATTCCGCCACTACCGTTAATTGACGATCGCAGTGAAGGTCCGTCAAAAGTAAATTGAGCCCCAACTACTCCATTACCTTCAACTTCTCCTCCTCCTCCAGATAAAGTTAATCCTCCAGAAATATTGCCCTCAAATTTGATATTACGGGTTAGTTGTTTTGGGGTCTGGGGAAAACTCCAATTAAAAGCATAACTTCCCTCCAGAGATTGCCTTAAAACCTGCTCTGAAGTAGATAATTCACTTAGATAGTCAGATGTAACATCTATCAAATCATAGTAAAGGTCAGTATCATCTTGAATTGTTTGATCTGATTTAAGATAGGTGAATAAAATCTGCCCTGTTTCACTTACAAATACCGAGGGTTTTGTGTGACTAATATTACTATTAGTCAATGCAATCGGTTCGTACCACTCAAATCCACCTTCGTTGAGAGAACGACCAACAGCATAATATATTTCTGATTCATTTCCTGCTCCCTGTTGCCAAGTTGCTATTAAACCAGAGCTAGTTCCATCTATGAGATAGTCAGAAGCTTTTAAAGTAAAATTAGAAGCCGCAGCATCTGTTATTTGGTTGGCATTAATCCAATGAGTGCCATCAAAGTAAGAATGCCAGAGTTTGCCATCTCGCTCCCAAAGAATATGAGTCTTACCATTGGTGATAGCAAGAACCGGATTAGAATCATTAACATGGGCAGTTTCCTCATTATTTGCAAGAGTATAAATGATAATGTCCTTTGTGTCTTCATTTTGGACAACAGTGTAACTGGGAGCTTGCCAATCAACAAAACCATCTCTGTCCATGTCAAAACTACTGTTACTCAAAGCAAGTTCGTAACTGCCAGGTTCTAAAGACAGGAATGTAAAATGTCCTTGTTTATCGGTAACTGTTCTTCCTCCTAAAAGCCACTGTTCACCCCTAGCTTGATAAGCATCTATTTCAACACCTGCTAGAGGATTCCCTGTTGTTGCATCTACTAATTGTCCCGATAGATTAGATGTTGGCTGATAGCTTGGGTGAGTGAGATACATCTGGGTAAAGAGTTCCCGCACATCATAGATGGGTTCCCCTTCCCCTGACAGTTGCCCAGACATATCATTAATCATCTTCACATAGTCCCCGTAAGTCTGCACACGGGCGACTATATTTCTCAGGAAACCATCCCACTGAGCATTACTTAACCCCTCTGGACGAATGGAAGCCTCTAAGCTATTCCAATCCAGGGGGGTGCTATTATCCGCGGAATAGGTACGTACTCGAAACTCAATGGGATCAGTATTGCTGTTGAAGTAAATGGGTAGGGAGTTTAATTCCCCTGGGCGCAGAACATTCTGCAATCCTTCATCGCTGATACCTAATAAATGCAGGGGCGCACCTGCACCTAATCCACCTAGAGTGGTTCCTACTTGAGTATTAGTGAAGCTCTCAACGATTAACAGCGGCGCGATCGCATTTGTATCTCCCTCATTGCCATAGTTAACATTAAACTGATAGTTCCGGTTAGGACGGACTTCTTCAGGTCCGGTGATATTAGCATCTAACCTATACCCCAGGGCATCTTGAACGGTAACGACATCTTCTAACAGGGTGGTGTTACCATTGGTTTCTGTGGCTTGCACATCATATAACCCCACGGTGTCGCTAAATAAATCAAAGGTGACATAAGCTAGGGTCGAGTTTTCTAAATAAACGTTTTCGGCTGTAATTAAGCTACCATCTGCCCCCCGGAGTTGGAAGGTTGTCCCCTCGGCAAACTTGGCTCCGCGAATTTGTAAGGTGGCTTCACCAAAGTTACCAATAGTATTAGTATTTACTCCGGTAATGGAGAAAGGAATATCTTGGGCGACAATTTCATAACTGGGACTGGTGGCCGCTTGATCTCCATAGGCAAGAACATAGTAAGTTCCCGTTGCTTCAATGGGAATAATGATTTCTGGATCGGCGTTGAAGGGTTGTACCGTTGTCAAATCAAATTGTCCCCGTGTGGGTATGGAGCCGTAACGCACATATAACTCATTGAAGGACTGATTATCACTACTATCTAACTTGAGGCTGATGGCTTGCCCGGCTATGGCCTCGAAACGATAGTAAACTGATTGTCCTTGACTTAAGTTACCTGTATCCCCAACACCCAGGGTGAGGGCTTCCACATCTATGGCTATTTGCTCGCCAGAAACCCCTATATTATTACTCTCATTGACTTCGGGGATTTGGTTACGGATATCAGTGCGGACTATCACATGATAATCCCCTAAATTTACACCAGGAATAATACTATTGAGTGTTTTGGTATAACTTCCACCAGTGGCAATATCACCGCTATGATTGACCTGTCCTACTAAAGTATCGCTGATATCCCATTGGTTATCTTTTGACAGGTAAATGGCATCTGTCCAACTGCCGTAGGCAGTGTCAGTACCTTGGTTAGTGACGGTATAGCTAATGCTAGTAGTTTGCCCTGGTATTCCTGCCTCTGGAATAGTAATATCAGTAACTACTAAATCTGATGGGATTGGGATGATTACCTCTGTAGATATACTATGAAATTTAGTATTATTAGATTCCCCATTCCGTTCGTAAACATTATTGTTGCTATCTGTCACTATCAAGGCATAATAACGCCCTGCCAAGCCCCGAGGAATATTAAAGGATTCCGTGGCAGTGTAGCTACTGTCTTGATTTAAGCCACCTGTATGATAGCGATAGCCTAAATAAATATCACTGTTACCATCAAATACTTGGTCACGGGATATATAAACTTTATCATACCAATTGGCATCGGTATCCGCCCCATTGTTAACCATAGTCCAAGTTAAGTTTAAAGGCTGCCCTGCAATGCCTTGTGTTGGTGCATCCACTGACTGAACGGTCAGATCAGGAGTCGGTATAGGGGTAATAGGGAGTACTTCTATTCCTGTACCACCGCCACTACTACTAGCATCGCTGGATTTAAGGTTATTATTCTCAAAAATACCCTCAATAACATGATTATCTCGATCAGTTCTCACGAGAACGTAGTAATTACCGTCGAGATTAGTGGGGACATTAAAGGTTTTGGTTGCAGTGTAGCTTTCTTGAAGACCTAAAGCCCCTGAACGGAAAAACGAGCCTAACTCAATATCATTGTTGCTAACCGTAGGGTCTAAGGATAAATAGACTGCATCGTACCAGAAATTACTATTAGTGCGACCCTGACCCAAATTTTCTACTGTCCAACTGATAGTCAGGGGTTGTCCTGGGGTAAAAGTATCCGGTAAACTAATGCTAGTAACTTGTAAATCTGGTGTATTACGGGAAATGGTTATGGGGTAAGGATTAGAGCTATTATTGCCTTCGTTGCTGTCTTCATAGACGTTATTACTTGAGTCGGTAACGACAAATAGCTGATAATCTCCCGCTAAACCAAAGGACAAGTTAACAATTTCCCTGCGAGTATAGGTGTTCTCAGGGGTTAAAATGCCTGTGTGGGTAAAGGTCTCTAGGGTAATGTCGTCTTGATTACCCAAAATGTCATCACTGGAGATAATCAGGGCATCGCTCCAACTATTAACAATAGTATTGCCCGTTCCCTGATTTTGCACTGTCCACTGTACTGCAATTGCTTTCCCTGCTTCTCCTGTACTAGCAATGACTGCTTCGGTGACAATTAAATCCGCTGGCTGAGAGATAATGGCAACTTGATTATTACTTGGGGTAATGTTGTTGTCATTATCGAGTTCAAATACTTGGTCACTGCTATCGGTCACCCCAAAGATATAATAATCCCCGGTTAAACCATTGTTGAGGGTAAAACTGGCGGTGCGATTATAACCTTCACCAGGATTGAGGATACCGTACCAACTCACATCCCCCAATTTTATATCAGTGGCTATATCTAGTTGCTCATCACTGGAAAGATAGAAGGTATCAATCCAATAATAATTGGGAGTTTCTGTTGCACCAAAGTTAGTGACACGGTAGTTAATGGTGAGGTTTTCCCCTGATCTGGCATTATTGGGAATGGTTAAGGATTCAAATTCTAAGTCAGGGGGAGGCGTGAGGGTGATGGTGGTGGCTGTTGTGTCGTAACCACTATTATTATTTTCTCGGAAATGTTCATAGACATTGTTATAGATGTCAGTCTGCACAAAGAAGAAGTAATCCCCATCTACACCAATGGGTAAGTTAACAGTACCCGTACCTGTGTAACTTTCCCCTGGGTTCAAGGTACCACTACGGTAGAAATCCCCTAAAATGCGATCGCTTGCATCTAAGATTTCATCTACTGACATGAACACCCTATCCCACCAAGCAGTTTCTAAGGTGCGCCCTGTTCCCTCGTTAGTCACTGTCCAACTTAGGTTCATGGCTTGTCCAGAAAACGCACCACTGGGAGCATTAACATTAGTTAGCTGTAAATCTGGGGGAGGGGTTAAATCTATATTTGTGGGTTCACCATAACCTAAATTATCTCCCTCATTGTCAACCTCATTCACTTGGTTGTATACGTCTGTCTGCACCAGGAAATAATAATTAGCATCAATTCCCCTGGGAAGGGTGACAGTTAAACTGTTGTTATAGCTATCCCCTGAATTTAAGTAACTGGGATTAGTTACCTGTCCCAAATAAATATCCGTATCATCAAGTACTTGATCTAGTATAGATAAATACACCATGTCATACCAAACTGGTGCATTAGTTGCGCCGTTACCTGTGTTAGTAACCGTCCATTCTATAAGGGTTTCTTGACTAGAGAAAGCTGTTGACGGTGCTGTAACGCCAGTAACTTGTAGGTTAGGAATTGGGGAAATTTGAATGGTGAAAACTTCTTCATCTGTGGTGGTGTTATTATTCTCGTTTTGTGTCCCCTCAGCAAGATTTCCCCAGTAGTCTGTAGTAACAACTACCTTATACTCACCATTTAATTCTAGAGGAATATTAACTGATTGAGTTCGTTCTAAAGATGCACCAGCTGCAATGCTACCTGTGAAACTAAAATTACCTAAATTTCTAGTAAATTCTCCCGTAGTGGCATTTACTAAATCAACTCGATCCCACCAAGTTCCTTCTGCATCTACTATCCCCTGATTAGTCACACTCCAACTAATATCAATGGACTGTCCTGATAGGGATTCTACAGGGGCAGTGATATTGCTAACTACTAAATCTGGACCTTCCAGTATGGTAATGGGAACAGCAAAGGTATTATTAGTCTCATCTGTTTCCCCTTGGTAGTTCCACCATGAATAATCAGTGCGGAATAACAAGTAACGATTGCCTGTGGCTGTATTCGGTAAGGTAATATTACTGGTGATAGTGTAGCTACCATCTGCGGCTAATGGTGTTTGCTCAGAAATGAATTGTGATGTAATAAAAGTATCTGAGGAATCATATATCTCATCATCTGAGATGTAAATAGCATCATACCAATCTGTTTCTGCTGTTACTATTCCCTGATTTTTTACCGTCCAGGATACCTCTATGGTACTACCTATGTTACCTGATGCTGGTGCGGTGGCGGCGGTGATGACTAAATCTGGTGCACCCAGGGTAATGGGAACGGCAAAGGTATTATTAGTCTCATCTGTTTCGACTTGGTAGTTCCACCATGAATAATCAGTGCGGAATAACAGGTAACGGTTGCCTGGGGCTGTATTGGGTAAGGTAATATTACTGGTGATGGTGTAACTACCATCTGCTGCTAAGGGTGTCTGCTCCCAAATATATACATTTGATACATAAGTATCCGAGTAATCATATATCTCATCATCTGAGATGTAAATAGCATCATACCAATCTCTTTGTGCTGCTCCTATTCCCTGATTTTTTACAGTCCAGGATACCTCTATAGTACTACCTATGTTACCTGATGCTGGTGCGGTGGCGGCGGTGATGACTAAATCTGGTAAATCAACTTCGTTGATGGTAATGGGAACTGCAAAGGTATTATTAGTCTTATCTGTTTCATATTGTCGGTTGTAGTAGTAATTGTCAGGATTGGTCACTACTAACAGATGATAATTACCCGCTGCAACATCATAGGGAATGGATATATTACCTGTTAAGCTGTAACTTGCACCTATTGCCAATGGGCTATTATTACCAGCCCAAAAACTGGACAGGGAGCGATCGCTATCATCCCATATGTCATCAGTGGATAGGTAAATATAATCATACCAACTTTGTTGGGTTACCAGGGTTCCCTGGTTGGTCACAGTCCAATCTACTTCTACAGACTCACCCCAACCTGCTGTACTGCTGGAAATGGTTGCTTCCGTGACTACTAAATCTGGTAAATCCCCCTCGTTAATTTCAATCGCTTGAGCCAAAACATTATTAGTAATATCCGACTCGTATGGACGATAATCGGTATTTGTCACTACCAACAAATACCCACTACCTGTAAACCCTGGGGGAACTGTGACTGTCTGTGAAGCTGTATAACTTTGCCCAGGAGCTAGTTGTTGATTATAATAATAGTTATAATAATCACCTACAAGTATATCATTCTCATCAAAACTCTCATCTAAGGAAAAATAAATCCTATCGCTCCACCCATAGTAGTTTGTCCCAGTTGTCTTACTACCTTGGTTAGTAACAGTCCAGGATATTTCCTGAGTTTCCCCCCACCTCACAGATTCCGCCGCCGTAATTGATGTGACTACTAAATCCGGTAAATCACCCAATAAATCAGAAGCACTGACCTGTACTGCTTGGACTGCTAGATTATCTTCTCGGTCTGTCTCTAATTGGTCACTATACTCATTGGCGACAACAAAAATATATCCAGTTCCGCTAAATCCGGGGGGGACGGTAATTTGAGCAGAGCCAGTGTAACTCTCCCCTGGTGCTAATACCCCCCCTTCATATTCGTAATCACCTAAATAAAAGTCATTGCCCAGTTGGTCATTAAGTGAAAAGTAAACTTCATCATACCACTGTCTTCTCCTGGTTGCTGTTTCACCTTGGTTGGTGACTGTCCAAGAAACCTCATAGGTTTCGCCCCAAGTTACCTCTGTGGGAATTGTCAGGGAACTAATTACTAAGTTGGGTTGGTTGGAAGCACTAGTTACCATAGATAAATCACCTTTTCTCCAAATATCTGTGAGCTACAAAAGTCAAAGGTTTCCGCTACTGCTTAAGTTGAAAATGTAAATTTAATCAGTTACTATACCGGGGCTGTTTTTGTTATGGCCGATGGCGATCGCACTATTTCCGGACATTGGAGATATCCGCACCAGATGTTAATCTAGTACTTTGTAATTTGGTGAAACTGCCAAGGGAATTATTTAGCCAGTAGTATAACCTATGACACTTGTCAAAGATCCGCTGTGATGTCAAAATTAAGTAAATTTTTTTAAATAAAACTTTTGGGAAATAAAAAAGGGAACAGGGAACAGGTAAGGAGTGAGGAGTAAGGAGTAAGGAGTAAGGGGGAAATTGTTGTCTACTTCCATTCGCCAGGGAATAAATTCCCTGTCTAATAGCTCAAGTCCACTGAAAGTGGACTAGTGGGTTACCTAGAATACAGTTAATAACCATTAAGGGAATAGGGAGTGGGGAATGGGGAATGGCTACAATAGATTAACGTTGTAGCCGATAGTGTAAAAACACCTCTTGCTGGACTTGATGCACTTCTAAAAGTTCTAACTTGGGGGCTAATTGTGATAAAAATCCCTCACCCTCTACTGGTGTAGGCGCAGATGCACCACCTAAAATTAGTGGACACACTGTTAACCACAGTTCATCAATTAAATCTAATTGCAATAGGGAAGCTACTAATTCCCCGCCCCCTAATACTGCTAACCGGTTTATGTCTAGGGAGCTAAGGTGTAACAAAGCAGCAGATAAGTCTACATTGCCAGTGGGTGTATCAAAAATGAGAATTTCATCAAATTTAGCAGGACAACCCTGTAAGGCTGTTAACTCCCTTATGGGTGGTGTCTGTTGGGTTTTTGCCCAAGCATCTGCTCCCGTGGTTGTAGTGAGTAACCAGCGTTCAATAGGCTGTTGGAAAAACCTAATTTCCGGATGAAGTTCGGCAGATTGTGTAAGGACTATATGAACCGGCTGGGGGGGTTTACCCTCTTTCATTCGTTGTTGCAGCAGAATTGGTTGTGATACGGTAAGTGTTGTACCGTAGGCGCGAATAGTGCCAGCACCTAATAAAACGGCATCAGAAGCAGCGATTTGTTTTTCCAGGTGTGCTTTATCAGCTCCTGAGCCAAAACGAGCAGGCGATCGCCTAAAATCTGCTATCTTGCCATCTGCACTCATGGCCAAAACTACTATAGTATGAGGACGATGTTGCATTATGGGATGAGTGTGATATTTTGGAAATTTTACTTGTTAGTGAATTAATTTGCCAAAAAATATTTGCCCCCGGCTACTGTTGAGTAATTTCATACTATATCTATATCTATAGCAACCGCCAAGGTAATTAGGACATTCACTATTCCCTATCCCCTATCCCCTATTCCCTATTCCCTACTCACTATTCCCTACTCACTATTCCCTACTCACTATTCCCTGTTCCCTGTTCCCTTAAAACCATAATGATGATGTCCTAACCAATATGTCCGTTGCTATATATGCAACAGCAGTCACATTCACATTTACCCCATAAGAGTTTTGGTATGTCTAATTTCTGGTTATACGTTCAATATTTGCAACTTTTGGCAGTTGACAAAAACACAATTATAACTTAGCAGAATATCTCTTTGAGCTGTTCTAATTGCACATCGTTAGTTTTGTGGTTTACAGATGCGAAGTGAGATACTCGATGGCTAAGGCTCGTCAATCATCCTTTCGACGTATTTTAGTAACAAGAATTTTGCTGTTGTTTGTCCCGGTGATATTGCTCGGGGAAATCGTGGCTTTGAATAAGGCCAGATCTAGCCTATTAAAAACCGCCGGCGAAAATCTTACAGAGAGTGCTGTTTTCAAAAGTGAAAAAATAGCTAATGCGATCGCTACCCTCAAAACTCACTTACTCATTCTGAGTCAAACAAGAGTCATTCAGTCCGGTTCCTCAGCCCAAGTAGAAAAATATCTCACTGAAGTAGCAAAACAATTACCAAGTCACATTGACTGCTTACAATTAACTAATATACAAACAAGTAAAATTATTGCCAGTAGCTGTGGTGAGCAACCAATTACCGAGTGGGAATCATCTATTCCTCAGCAAACAGGAGAAATTAATATACAAAAAATATTACCGCCAAAATTAGGAACCACAGGTCAAATAAATCGGGGTAATCAACTGCAACTGCTACTATCTACCCCAGTCAACAACCCCACAGGGCAAGTCCGATATACATTGAGCATCAAATCAGCACTATATAAACAAACAAGAAATCAACCGGGTTCCTTAACAGGCTCTACGGTAGTCATTTCTGAAAATGGGATAATTTTAGCACACCCATCAGCGGAGTTAGTTGGTAGTAATATTCAAGAACACCCAGATGCTGGCCAACTGCAAGCAATTGTCAAAAATGCCCTAGCCGGACAAAGTAACTCCGTCAATTTAGCATCTCAAGAGGGTACAGAATTCATCGTGGGTTACAGGGCTATTGCTAATCCCATCACAACACAACCGGGGGAAAAATGGATAGTTCTGGCTGTAACCACTGTAGATAATGCCCTTCTAGGTTTAGAAGAAATTAAACTCATCCTGATTGTTTTAACAGTTGGTTTGATTGGTGCAAGTTTGTTAGTATCCCTATATCTAGCGCCTTATTTAGCCAGTCCTGTAGAACAATTGCGAGACTATGCTCTGCATCTTCATAGCCACCACGCCGCACAACCAGTACCGCGAAATTTCCAAATTCGGGAGTTTAACCAACTAGCCCAAGCCATAGACCAAATGGTTGAGAGACTCAAGGCCTGGGCCGAAGAACTAGAAAATGCTTGGAAAGAGGCAAAAAGTGCCAACCAGATCAAAAGTCAGTTTTTGGCTACCACTTCCCATGAGTTGAGAAATCCACTTAATGTGATTATTAATTGTGTGCGGGTGGTGCATGATGGCTTGTGTGATAGTCGGGAAGAGGAAATAGAGTTTCTTCAACGTGCCGACGAAACAGCTATTCACTTGTTAGGTATTATTAATGAGCTGCTTGATATTTCTAAAATTGAAGCAGGTAAGCTGTCAGTAGTTACAGTACCTATTGATCTGCGACAAATACTGCTGGAAGTGATTAATTTACAATCAGTAAATATTCAAAACAAAGGTTTGCAGTTAAAAACCGATTTAGGTACTGATTTGATTCCTGTCGCAGCAGATGCGGTAAAGTTAAAGCAGGTAATAATTAATATCATTGGTAATGCAACTAAGTTTACCGACGAAGGAAGCATTACCATTGCTACAGCCATTTCCAAATCTGGTCAGAACAAATCTCAGGTGATGATCAGCATCACAGATACAGGTCTAGGGATAGAACCTACCCAGCAGCACAAACTATTTCGCCCCTTTGTGATGTTAGATGGAGGAACCACACGCAAAGTTGAAGGTACGGGACTAGGATTAGCTATTTCGCGGAATTTAGTCGAAGCGATGGGAGGTAGTATTACTCTGGAAAGTGCGGGTATAAACAAAGGCACGGCTGTCAAGATTACCTTGCCGATGATTGATAGTGCTTTATTAACTGTTGCAGCAGCAAAAGAAGGCGTGATTGAGACTTCTGGTGGTCAAGATAACGGCATTATGGGTTACCTGACTCGCCATTAGGAAGTCATATCTATCGTTGTATTCACGGTTTTTCTGGGGGATAAATAGCTAAAAAAGCTACCTTGGCTGCGGCTTGCTCGGCAGCTTTGATGGAGCGTCCTTTACCTTCACCTAGTTTATTGTCATGAAGCCAAACTTCTGCGGCGAAGCGCTCTTGATGTGGATTCGGTTGATTAACTTCCCTGACTCGATACTCAGGTAAAACTTTAAATTCTGCCTGTGTCCATTCTTGGAGAGCTGCTTTGTAGTTGAGTCGGGCTGGGTCGCGGCGAATTTCCGTGGCTAACTTTTGCCAGTGAAAATCTAGCCAAGGGCGAATTAATTCCAGGTTGTTTGTGCTCAGGTACAAGGCACCTAGAACAGCTTCAAAAGCATCTGCTAATCGTGATTCTTGACCAATTTTATCACTGGTAGCACTACCGACTACAAGTAAGTATAACTGCAAACCATATTCTCTTGCTAGTTGAGCCAGGATGCGATCGCTCACCAACACTGAACGAATAGCAGCAAAATCCCCTACTGGACAATCAGGATATGTTTCCCACAAAACTACCGAGGCCGCCAGTCGCACCACCGCATCACCGACAAACTCCAATTGTTGATAATTTGCCGATTCAGAAACACTAGGATGAGTCAGAGCCAAGTCCAACAGTTCCCACTTAATGGGTAAACCTGGTGGTAAACCTAACTTTCTGACTAAACTTTCGAGCTGTCGCTGACGGCGTGGATAAACAAGTGTCATTAAACGGGATGGGGGGCTGGGGAATAAAAAAGAGGGGAGAGAGTCGGACATAAGCCGGGTTCTGTTCTCGCAGACTGTTAAAAAACACCTTTGAGGGCAGTTATCTATCTGGGACGCTTGTTACCAAACGCCTCGAGCGGCTCTAATCATTGGAAACTGGTAAAAGACCAACCTTAGTTTCCTTTCGCCTTGCTCCCAACCGGGGTTTACCGAGCCACAACCTCTCGGTTGTGCTGGTGCGCTCTTACCGCACCTTTGCACCCTTACCTTTAAAAAAAGGCGGTATCTTTCTGTGGCACTATCCTCGCGATCGCTCGCACTGGGGGTTATCCAGCAAGTTTGGTCTTTGGGGAGCCCGGACTTTCCTCAAACCAGTCACTGTAACTGATCTGCAACCGCCTGCGCCTACTCTCTCCCCAACTCCAGTGTAATCCGGGATGGCACAATGTGCCTGGTTTGGATTACTTATTTTTTCTTCCAAGGCAAAGCATAAGTCCAGGGTACTTTTCTAATAGTGAAAGGACAATTGATAATACAAGTGGGGGGGATATCCACACCCGGGGCTAGACCCACACGTAATTCAGAGATGCGTAACACTAGCTGGAGTGAAAATGTCAACTCCTTTCTTTCCTTCATAAAATCGTTATATAACTTTTTTTGCGGTCCACCACCTTTACTTAGTGCCGTGATATTAACTATGGGTTTGGTAGCAGAGTAGGTTCCTGTGGCGGCATCACGGTCAAAAACATCTTCTGCTGTTACCGTTTCTGAAAGAGTTTTCTGGGGAGCAATTAGGCTAGGACTTTGTGGTACACCTAAGTCACGGGTTAAATCAGGTGATTTGCGAATGACTCGACGTGATTGCTTGCTATGTTCGACAACTAAAGAGCTATTGTCCCAGTCTACATATATGGCAATATTATCGGATTTATTTTCAATACTCAGGGATAAATCTTTGACGTCATCTACAGCATATAAGGATTTGAATTTAAAAGAAATCCCCACTTGGTCGAGGAGATTTTGTTCTTTGAGTTGTTGATCAACCGCTGCTTTTTGAAATTCAAATTTTACTTGATCATCAATAGACTCAACCATACGATTAAAGACGTAAGCAACGCCAATAATATAGAGGGTCAAAATAACTAAATTTTGGTCGCCACTCCTCATAATTCATTCCCTAACTGTTTACAGTTTTAACCATAGGAATCATTTGATCAGTATATCAGCGCCGCACCAGCCCAACGCTCCCGCCAGACTTGGAGATGAAAAAAAACAGTTTGCCTTGCTCAGACAAACTGCACCAGAAAATATTTACATTCAGCAACACAGACTAGAACATACCCATACCGCCCATGCCGCCCATGCCGCCCATGCCGCCCATGCCGCCCATACCGCCCATACCGCCCATGTCAGGAGCAGGACCTGCGGGTTTCTTCTCTGGTTTTTCGGCGACAATGGCTTCAGTAGTCAACACCATAGCCGCAATAGAAGCAGCATTTTGCAAAGCTGAACGGACAACTTTCGCAGGATCGATGATACCGGCAGCAATCAAATCCTCAAATTTGCCAGTAGCGGCGTTGTAACCAATATTGAAATCGCTGCCCTTGACTTGAGAGACAATCACAGAACCTTCGTCACCGGCATTATCTGCTATTTGACGCAAGGGAGCTTCTAATGCGCGTTTGATAATATCCGCGGCAATTTTTTCTTCTCCGTGAAGGGTTGCTTTGATGGCGTCGATTTTCTCGGTCAAGTTGATCAGGGTTGTACCACCACCGGGAACTATCCCTTCTTCTACAGCAGCTTTAGTGGCGTTGAGCGCGTCTTCAATCCGTAGTTTGCGGTCTTTGAGTTCGGTTTCTGTGGCCGCACCCACTTTAATGACTGCGACACCGCCTGCTAGCTTGGCAATGCGTTCTTGGAGTTTTTCGCGATCGTAGTCAGAATCAGTTTCTGCCAATTGCTTACGAATTTGAGCAACTCGGGTTTGTACCTCTGGTTTGGTCTCACCACCGGCCACAATTGTGGTGCTTTCTTTGTCAATGGTGATTTTGCGGGCAGTTCCGAGCATTTCTAAAGTAGCAGTGTCTAGACTTAAACCGATTTCCTCAGAAATCATCTGTCCATCGGTGAGAATCGCAATATCTTGTAACAACGCTTTGCGGCGATCGCCAAATCCGGGTGCTTTGATAGCAGCAACAGCCAGGACACCGCGCGCTTTATTGACTACTAAAGTTGCTAAAGCGTCTCCTTCTAAGTCTTCGGCAATAATCAGCAAGGGTTGACCCAGACGGGCTACTTTTTCCAACACAGGAACTAAATCCTGGATGCTGCTGATTTTTTTGTCGGTAATCAGGATGCGGGCGTTTTCAAATTCTACGATTTGCCTGTCGTTATTGGTAATGAAGTAGGGAGAAATATAACCCCGGTCAATCTGCATCCCTTCCACTACTTCCAGTTCGGTAGTCAGGGATTTAGATTCTTCCACAGTGATCACACCGTCTTTGGTGACCCTTTCCATGGCTTCGGCAATCATTGCGCCCACTTGTTCATCATTACCGGAGGAAACAGTGGCCACTTGGGCGATCGCACTTCCTTCTACTGGTTTTGCCACCTTGGCAATTTCTTGTACCAACACTTCAATAGTTTTGTCGATCCCCCGCTTCAAGCTGATGGGGTTAGTACCAGCGGCGACGTTCTTTAAGCCTTCTCTAATCATCGCCTGTGCTAAAACTGTGGCGGTGGTGGTTCCATCACCAGCGATATCCTTGGTTTTGGATGCCACTTCTTGAATCAGTCTTGCACCGGTGTTTTCTAAAGGATCTTCTAATTCAACTTCTTTGGCAACTGTGATCCCATCATTAACGATTTGGGGCGCGCCAAATTTTTTTTCTAAAAGGACGTTACGACCTCTAGGTCCCAAGGTGATTTTTACCGCGTCAGCTATGGCGTTAACACCTTTCTCTAGCGCTCGCCGTGACTCTTCATCAAATGAAATAATTTTTGCCATGTTTTATCTCTCTAGTCCTTCCATTAGACAATTTAGCACTCACTAGACCAGAGTGCTAATCACCAAACAGTTCAGATTATAAATGCAAATTCCCAAAATTGAGTAATATTACAGTTGATACTCATATAGGACAATGGCAGTAATGCTTGAATTGGGGGATGAATCTAGACAACTTTCTTAAGTCCCTCGGCATTGCCGACCCTAGCGGTTCCGGCTGGTTGGCAGTAGTATTTACGTTTCTTTTGGCTTGGCTGGTAACCTGGCGTTTGATTCCCACAATACGCAAATTTGCCTTGCGGGTAGGTTGGGCTGACCAACCAAATGCACGACGACTCAACCAGCAGCCTTTACCCAATGCGGGTGGTTTAGCTATTTATGCGGGAGTGATTGCCGCTATGGTACTAGCTAGCCTGTTACGACCTATTGCCCTGCAAAGCGTCTTGGCTCAAGTCCTAACCATTTTACTAGGAGGTTCCATCCTAGTGCTTGTTGGTTTTATTGATGATCAGTTCGGTTTACCGCCCTCTGTGCGCCTGTGGGCACAGATTGTCACGGCATTGTTGCTGTATGCCAACGGCATCAACATTGATGTTGGATTCAACACGCCCATAGACTCGCTATTTTCCATGGCGATAACGGTACTTTGGGTAGTAGGTATCACTAACGCCATCAATTTGATGGACGGTATGGATGGATTGGCTGGGGGAGTGAGTTTTATCACTGCCATGAGTTTGTTAGGGGTTGCTGCCCAATTTCCCAATCGGGCGGCTGCTATTTTAGTGCTGGCAGCTTTAGGGGGTGGAGCTTTGGGCTTTTTGCGCCATAACTTCCACCCCTCAAGGATTATCATGGGTGATGCTGGTGCATACTTTTTTGGTTATGTCCTAGCTGCAACTAGTATTTTAGGTAACCTGCAACAAAATACAATTTTTGCCCTCGGACCGACGATTTTATTTCTCATATTGCCAGTATTGGATACTACACAAGTGTTTATCCGCAGGTTATTGGCAGGAAAAAACCCTCTCAGTACCCCCGGTAAAGACCACATACACCACCGCTTACTCGCCTGGGGATTTTCCCAAGGCCATGCTGCCTTGACTCTGTGGAGTATCACTTTAGTTTTTAACTTGCTGGCCATGAGAATACAAGGCATGACTCTGGTGGTGATATTGACCACTGCGATTAGTATTGTCATGCTCTTGAGCTTTACCATCTGGCAAAGAACCTGGAGTCACTCATGATTACATTACCATGCCGCCATCAACGTTAAAGACTTGTCCAGTAATGTAAGCAGCAGCAGGATCAGCAGCGAGGAACCGCACCATACCAGCTATTTCTTCTGGTTGACCGTAGCGACCCAGAGGGATATATTTTAAAATATCTTCGGTGTTGCTAAGTTTACTGGTCATGTCTGTGGCAATAAAACCAGGAGCAACGGCATTAACTGTGATCCCGCGAGAAGCAAGTTCTTTGGCGACGGTTTTAGTAAAGCCGATGACCCCTGCTTTGGCGGCGCTATAGTTGGCTTGACCAGGGTTACCCATTTGCCCAGCTACGGAGGCAATATTAATAATGCGTCCGGAACGTTGTTTGAGCATAATTTTACTAGCGGCGCGTGTGCATAAGAAGACACCTGTCAGGTTGAGGTCAATTACTGCTTGCCAATCTTCTGGCTTCATGCGTAAAAGTAGGGTGTCGCGGGTAATACCGGCGTTATTGACAATAATATCAAGGCGTTGAAACTTTTCTATGGTGGCGTTAAATAATGCCTCCACTTGATCAACCTTGGATACATCAGCTTTTAGGGCAATAGCCTGACCTCCGGCGGCATTAATTTCTGCGGCTACAGTGTCGGCAGCACCGCTAGAACTAGCATAATTAACTACTATACTCGCTCCTTGTTTAGCTAGTTCTAAAGCGATCGCTCGTCCAATCCCCCGTGAAGCCCCTGTGACAATTGCAACTTTTCCCTGCAAAGTTTCCATAAATTATTCCTTTTGCTTTTCAAATAACCGCGCTAATAATCTTATGGTGATTTGTGCTTATAATTGCAGGATTTTAGATTTAATTGCTTCCTGATCCGGATATCTATACCTCTGGGAAGATGGGGAAATTGAGCAACAATAAAAACAAAATGATGATATGCCGATTCTTTAAGGTACACATTACCATTAAAAGCAATCAATAAAGATTTGGTGTGTGTCACATGGCTACAAAAAAACAATTCAACAGTTTTGAAGAGATGTTATCTGGTTCTGATGTACCGGTATTAGTGGATTTTTATGCTGATTGGTGTGGCCCCTGTCAGATGATGGTGCCAATTTTAGAGAAAGTTAATGCTCAATTACAAAATCGGTTGCGTGTTGTAAAAATAGATACCGAAAAGTATACAGTGCTAGCAAATCAGTACCAAATTACTGCCTTACCAACATTGGTACTATTTAAGCAAGGTCAGCCAGTGGAGAGAATTGAGGGAGTGATGCAAGCAGAACAACTAGTGCAACATCTGCAAAATTTCATTTAAAACAGATTAAGTTATGGAGACGCACAATTGTGCGTCTCTAGATATTAAAAAACATTAATTTTTAGTGATTGAATGTTAAGATATAAAAACATATATTGCATAGAGTAGTCAAAAGTAAATCAGGAAACATACCCTGATGTAATTTTACTGTAATTATTTGGCGGCTGGCATTGCTAGTCGGTTGTTGTCTTTGGTGTAAACAACCTGTGCTTCCTGTAAATCCTTGAATTTAACTTGAATTGAAGGTGATGTTTTTTACTTTTACTCCTGATGATATATAAGTTTCATGTCAATGGGGAACACAGGGCAGCATGAATGAGTCTCAAAACTTGGGTAGACCTCCCCATATAAAAACGGGTGCTTTTACCCTATCCGGAACGGCGATCTATTGACGAAGATGGAAATGTAGGATGGGCGGTAATCCCAAGCAGCAACTATGGAATATTTATATTACCTGGCAAATGCCAGTATAACCCTGAGAATTGTACAACATCTCCACACCAGACCTCAGATGCCAGTTTCTTTCGTCACCGTAATTCATCAAATTGACGGGTGGGTGGTGAGAATAAAATTAAGAGAGGAAGTTTCGCCCCAAGAGGATGGGGACTTTAGAGCTTTTCTCAATGAATTAGGAATTAGGTATACACCACCAATGCGGGTGCAAATGGCACTTTGGAGTTTACAAGGGGGACAATGCCCCGTAGAGGTAATGCGCCGCTACCAAGTGGCCATAGTTTCTCATGGTAACCCAGAGAAAGAAGAAATTGAAGCCTTCCGACAACAATTTGTGCGAGGATTGGGTTACTGTCCGGAAACACTAGCGTGATTGTTAATTCCAGACAATCAGCCATCAGCAGAACAATCAAAAGCTGCTCGCAGATATTCTTGCAAATAAAATTGGTATCCATCTGCGGATAAACTAGCTAAAGGTTCTGAGGTCAATGTCATTCCAGTCCGCTGTTTTGAGATTTGCTGACGGTGGACAATGGCAACATCAAAGCGACATGGGCAGTCAGCCTTGTGAGGATACTCAGCTAAAAATATTTTGGCCGTGCGCCAAATTTTAGCTTGCTTTTGTGGCGTGATGGCACTTTTACCCCCTGCATCCCAACTTCTGGGACTACGGGTTTTGACTTCGACAAATGCTAGTTGGGGTAATTGGTGAACAAACAGATGACCTTCACTACCTAGCTGTTGCTCCTGAAACTGGGCAATAATGTCGATTTCCCCCCAGCGGCTGCAAAAACGACGATGCAAAATAGTCCAGCCCCTAGACTGTAACCATTGTGCTACTAGGTCTTCTCCTAATTCACCAATATCGGGATAATGAGAGAAAGGAGGTTTAGCCATTGGTTAAAAATATGATGAATAATAGATTAAGTAAGGAAAATTGGGCCAGCATACTCGGTGTATTGCTTGGGGTCGTGGTGGGCATGATAATAATTGTAGGGTATACGCCAACAGCTTTAGCCCTGGAATATAACAAAGAGATTTTAATAGAGTCTGACTTTTCCGGACGTGATTTAACAGACTCTAGTTTTACTAAAGCTAATCTCCGCCAGAGTAACTTTAGCCATACTAATTTGCGTGGTGTCAGCTTTTTTGCTGCGAATTTAGAATCGGCAAATTTGGAGAGTGCTGATCTGTCCTTCGCTACTTTAGATTCAGCTCGACTGATTAAAGCTAATTTGACCAATGCGATTTTAGAAGGTGCGTTTGCTTCTAACGCTAGGTTTGACGGTGCGATTATTGATGGTGCTGATTTTACTGATGTTCTGCTGCGTCCGGATGAGGAGAAAAAATTGTGTCAACTTGCCAAAGGTACTAATCCCGTAACACGAAGAGATACACGGGAGACATTGTTTTGTGAGTAATTCGCTTTTCAAAAGTTCAAACTCGGTGGTTCTGTGATATGAGCTAGTCCTAAGCTGACTATTTTATAGACAAAACTATACTTATGTTGACAAGAATTGACATAAGTGACTTAAGAAAATCGCCCACTTGATATATAATCCTACGATATCAAGTATTGAATTAAGACTATTGCCAACGCGAAAACCAAGCAATGATAGCGGTAGTCTTTCTTGTAAATCTTAACTTGAGAAATATCGCGTCTGGCTAAGG
>NZ_JAQMTM010000032.1:0-33905 GCF_028331085.1 Anabaena sp. CS-542/02 | reverse complement strand
GTATTAAAACTATTTTCCATGGGTGCAAATCTGGCGCAAAATCCCCATGGTAAACCAGAGCGTTGGATTATTGATTTTAATGATATGAGTATTGAAGATGCGAGTGAGTATCAATTACCCTTTGAGCATATTAAAATTAATGTCAAGCCAGAAAGAGATAAAAACCGTAGAGATGTTACCAGATTGAATTGGTGGAAATATGGCGAAAAAAGACCAGCTATGAGAAAAGCCATTTCATCTTTATCTTATTACTTTGCAGTTCCCGAAGTATCAAAATGGGCAATTTTTATTCCATGTCCTTCTGAATGGCTACCAGGTAATAAAACTAAAGTTGTTGTGTCTGATGATTTTTATATTTTGGGAATTTTAACATCTAACATTCATCGTACTTGGATGCACGCGCAAAAATCAACTTTAGGAAATACAACTTGCTACACACATAATACCTGCTTTGAAACCTTTCCCTTTCCCCAGACAGCAACAGGGGAGATAGTGGAAAATATCCGAGCCAAAGCCATAGAACTCCACGAATATCGGACTCAAGAAATGGATTCTAAACAGTGGGGAATCACCACATTATATAATAAATTCTACAACGAACCCAGCAGCAAACTATATAAACTCCATGAACAACTAGATAAATTAGTTATGGAAGCCTATAAATTTAAACCTGAAGATGACATTTTAGAGCAACTCTTAAAATTAAACCAAGAGCTAGGAAAAAAAGAAAGCCAGAATCAACAGGTAATTGGACCCGAAGCAGTTAATTAAAATATTGTCAAAAAACACCTTTGCGAACCTTTGCACGTACTTAGCGACCTTTGCGTTTAAACACAGTACAGGCGATCGCCTAACAGAACCCACAGATACCCGTAATTACTTACACCACTAATACACGTGATAAGCAGTAATCACAAGAAGTTTATCCGGCGAATATATAGACTCAACCCTGGGATAACTAGAATGTGACCACCAAACCTTAAATCTACCACCCTTTGCTGGTGCACTAGCTGAAATTGAATATCCAGCTGCTTCCATCATTTGCTGAAAATGGATCGAGCTAATTGTAGGTACATCAAATTTTTTTAGACCCTGGATCTCATGTTTGTTCAGGGTCATAGCTACCGTGATAAGTAGTGAAGATTTTATACCCAGGTAAGACTAAGCCTATACCAAGAGGTGCATTGATCATCCCCGGATATTTATATGGATCATCATCTGGAGTTTCACCGCCAATCCGAAATGATAAGCCAAAAAACCAAATATATAAACCTGGAAACATTAAATCCATACTATATGCTATGGCTCTCATTTTTTCTTTTTTGTTAATGGTTCCTGCGTTTATTTTAAGCTTAGTTAGACTGATCATTTCCGCCTCCTGAGATTGCAAATGACATGGGAAAATCAAAAAACAGAATTTATATTTAAATTTGCTTTTGAATCAATTTGAGTAATTTGTATTGAGTAATTTGGAGTGTTATTTAATTTGGTTCAAGAGGTTGAAATTACAGTACTTATTATAACAAATAATATCACAATATAATTATATCTTCGAGAATGTTTGATAAGTTTTCAACAGGTAATTTTCATCACATCTTTACCACCTTAATCTCCCTTGTGAGGAGAAATCTACCCGCAGATCCCCGACTTCTAGATAAATTATCCCAGAGTATCTCTAATAGAGTATCTCTAATTATGTGAGAAGTCTGGGATCTAGTAATCCGACCCCACCCACCCAAATAAAACATCTTCCCAAAAAAACACCTTTGCGAACCTTTGCGTGTACTTAGCGACCTTTGCGTTTAAACACCGTACAGGCGATCGCCCCAAAGATCCCCGACTTCTAGATAAATTATGGTAGAGCATCTCTAATTATGTGAGAAGTCGCGGATCTTACTTTTGATTCTTATAACTATTTCCTCTGACAGAAAGCATTGTCCGTGGGAATTGATAATCTCAACTTAATGATAGTAAATTCTTGATTTTTTAGCCGACCATGATTTTATTCAGCTGGGCTATTACTCGCGATTAAAAATGCTTTTTATCAGAGGTATTTATGTTTTACCACAAAAAAGAGCCTATTCACCCTGTGAATGTTTCTGAAGCTGACCCTCGTTTTGCGCAATTACTTCTAGAGCAGTTTGGGGGAGCAACCGGGGAACTATCAGCAGCTTTGCAATATTGGGTACAGTCTTTTCATGTGGAAGATCCTGGAATTCGGGATATGCTCCAAGATATTGCGATTGAAGAATTTAGCCACCTGGAAATGGTGGGGAAACTAATTGAAGCTCATACCAAAAATACCGACCAGACCGAAGCATATAAAAGTACTCTTTTTGCTGTTAGAGGTATGGGGCCCCACTTTTTAGATAGTCAAGGGAGTGCTTGGACAGCACATTACTTGAATGAAGGTGGCGATGTAGTTCGGGATTTAAGAGCTAATATTGCAGCTGAAGCTGGCGCACGTCAAACTTATGAGGAATTAATTAAACTAGCAACGGACCAAGGGACTAAAAATACTTTAGTGCACCTGTTAACCAGGGAAGTTTCTCACACTAGAATGTTTATGAAGGCTCTAGATTCATTAGGGAAATTAAGTGAGCCATTTTTTGGGAATATTCAACCCGATGAAACCGTTGATATTTATTACAACCTATCTGCAAATGGTGATGGTAAGGATCAGCGTGGCCCTTGGAATCGGGAGCCAGATTTTAAATACATCCCTAACCCACTGGAAAGAAAATCTTAAACTAAAGCCATACAGCTAATGGTGAAAAAACAAAAAGCGCCTGGGAGTGTTGCCGTGTTTCCACCCCAAACGCTTTTTATTTTTAACTTGCTCCTCACACACTATTAGATAGTACTGTTAGTTACTCAAAAGGCAAGTTTGATATGTGACAGTTTATTAACTGTCATACAACCACTGAGCAGAAGTTTAGTGTAAAAAGTGACGTATGCCAGTTAACACCATTACTAAACCTAGTTCATTTGCAGCCTTGATAGAATCCTGGTCGCGCAAACTTCCACCTGGTTGGACAATTGCAGTAATTCCCGCAGTTGCGGCTGTTCTAACTGAATCATCAAAGGGGAAAAATCCATCGCTGGCGAGAATTGCACCTTGGGCTTTTGCGCCTGCTTGTTCTAAGGCGATTTTCACTGAACCGACCCGATTCATTTGACCAGCACCTACCCCTAGAGTAGTGCGATCGCGAGTAATGACAATAGCATTAGATTTGACGTGTTTACAAACCTTCCAAGCAAAGAGTAACTCAGCTAACTCGTCGGGGGTGGGTTGACGTTCTGTGACTACTTGCCATTCACCACTATCAGCTATTTTATCATCAGCGGACTGGACAAGAAAACCCCCGGCGATCGCCTTGACAGTTTCTTGAGGGCCACTAGTCAAATCTGGTAAAGTTAAAATCCGTAGTTTAGATTTTGCTGCTAAAGTTTCTTGGGCTGCGGCTTCACAACCGGGAGCAACCACACATTCTAAAAATGTCTTAGTTAACTCTTCCGCTGTAGCCACATCAATGGGGTGATTGAGTGCGACAATTCCCCCAAAAGCCGAAAGAGCATCAGCATTAAAGGCTTTTTGATATGCTTCCACCAGGGTATCACCCAAAGCCACACCACAGGGGTTAGTATGTTTAATCACCGTTGCTGCTGGGGTATCAGTAAACTCCGCAATAATTTGGCGGGCGGCTTCTAAATCCACCAAATTATTATAACTCAGTTCCTTACCTTGCAATTTCGTAGCCGCAGCCCAACCGGTGGGAGTTGTACCGGTTTGATACCAAGCAGCAGGTTGATGGGGGTTTTCACCATAACGCAGAGATTGTAATTGCTGACCGGACAGGTTGTAAGTATTCTCAGATTGTTGGCTCAGATAAGCTGCTATGGCTTGGTCATAACTAGCTGTATGGGAGAAACCTTTTAAAGCAGATTTCTGGCGAAAATCTAGGGATGCAGTCCCGTTATTTTGGCGTAATTCCTGTAAATATTCCTCATACTGTCCTGGGTCACATAATACGGTGAGATGGGCGAAATTTTTCGACGCAGCCCGTAACATCGCCGGACCACCAATATCAATTTGTTCCACCGCCTCCGATAATGTTACCCCGGGTTTAGCAATGGTCTCCTCAAAGGGATAAAGATTGACAACTACTAAATCAATGGGGCGAATTTGGTTAGTTTCTAAATCTGTTAAATGTTGGGGAATATCCCGCCGCGCCAAAATTCCGCCATGAATGCGAGGATGTAAGGTTTTAACTCGACCACCTAAAATCTCAGGTGAACCTGTGTAATCAGAAACCTTTGTCACTGGTAGTCCCGCATCCTTGAGGGTTTGGGCGGTTCCCCCGCTGCTGATTAAATTAAATTCAAATTCTTCGACCAGGCGACGGGCGAGGTCAACTATACCAGTTTTGTTAGATACACTCAGCAGGGCTAGACGCGCCATGTTTTAGTTCCTCAGATGTAGGCGATAAAACGAAAGATCCTCAGTTTTACATAAGGTTGGGTTCACTTCAAGACCGTGGGACCCAAAAGGCTGTTAGTTAGTGCTTATTAGCCAGGGAATAAATTCCCTGTCTGATAGCTAAAGTCCACTGAAAGCGGACTGGTGGGTTACTTAGAATCCTATAGTTAAATGAGTGTATTTTTTTATATTCAATATCAAGCGATATTATTCTATCCAAAGATGGATTTTTTAGGAAGCTTCTGTTAGACAATATCCCCGACTTCTATGAAAATTGATGGTTACCTGATAATATCATCCTAAGAAGTCGGGGATATCTTGTTACAAAGATGTCAGTATGATGAAAGATTTAAAATTATGACGAAAAAATCTCAGAGGATTTCCGGAAACCATTCATATTCTTGGCAAGAAACTTACTTGTATTATTGCGCTGCTTGGTGTTGCAAATTACTACGATAATATGATTTACTGATGTTAAAAGAGCTTAGTTTTGCAGTACTATCTGTTATTTCCTTTAGCTCTGCTAGTCTAGCAGAGCCTTGTGATGATGCGTGGGGTAGACTTGATTCGTTAAACCCTTTTTTTTCTTCAGCCAAATTAAAAACTAAAAGTGGTTTATACAAGTGTAAAGTTATAGATGTTCATCCATATCATTTAGAGTTTGATGTGTTATGTGATAATGGGTCATCAATACACTCTGAATGGCTTATGGGTCAACCAATAGAAGGAATTGAGGATGGTGAGCAGATTTTTGTACGAGACAGAAATGGTTCTGAATTTAAAATGGAATACAATGTTCAACCTGTTATTAATTGTGATCATAATCGGGGAATTATGTCTTTTGATATCGAATATTATGCTTATCAAAAAGCGTTTCAATTTACATTAAACATTCATTACAAATTAAAATATAGACCTTTATTGAAGCCAGCGGGCTTTTAGATTACCAGATGGCGTTGCTTCAATCATTCTCTCATCGGGATGCTAATTGGATTGATTCCAATACATAAAGTTTCCATTCGATTAGTGTCCCCAGGGAGTGGGGAATCTTCCATTTTAAACACTTACCCTATAAGAACTCTAGAGGCACTTTCCGATAGCGATAGCCATGGTTCAAGAAACTTAACGGCTGATAGCGATAGCGTGGCGTTAGCCATAATGGACTTTAGCATATTAACAAATCCCCTCAAACCCTTATACAGCAAGAGACAGAGGTTAATCGCCACTCGCTAGATTGACGATGTCAAAACAGAAGAATAACTATTCCAGCTATTTTGGTTGAACTTGGGTGATGATTAACTAGTGCATTGAAACAGCACTAAGGCGATCGCAATTCATGGATGATGTAACTGAGAAATTGGGGTTAAAGCGTTGAGTGCGGTAGGCGATCGCTGTTAGTTGTGTTATTTATGTGAGCAAGGATTAATACTTAGGGTTTAAGGGGCGATCGCACTACCAGCGAAATAGCCCTAAGTAACCAAGGCAGAAATATTACATGAATCTGGGAATAGCTGCGTAATTTATCCCAGTCATAGCCAGTTAACACTGAAAAGTCAACCGTCAACAACCTAATTTCTACTGGGTTGCAACTGGGGAAAAATCAATTATTTTTAACCATTTACTAATTATTTCTTAATCTCAAGGCTTTAGCTTCAGGAGAAGGTAAGCAAGTTAATCCAGGGGATGCCCTACTGTGATTACTATGGTATCTCCAAGGTTCGGGATTTATTTACCACTAGTAATTTATTAAACCACGTACTCAAGAGTTTGACTTACCAAGAAATAACTACTGAACATGGAAATTAGGACTGGCAAATGATAGACACCACACCGATCCGCTTTTCTCAGTTCAATGCCTCTTTAAACCGCAATGCCAATGGTAAATTAGGGGAAGATTTATCTGTACTTGATAATGCTCAAGCCAGAAGTGTAGCAGAAATAATTCAGCGTGTTCAACCGGATATTTTACTGATTAATGAGTTTGATTACTTTACAGAAAATCCCACTCAACCAGTGGAATTATTTCTGCAGAATTATCTGCTTGTGGGTCAAAATGGTGCCCAGCCCGTAGATTATCCCTATTACTTTATTGCCCCCTCTAACACAGGTATTCCCTCTGGATTTGATTTAAATAATAACGGTGTAGTTGCAACTATTCCCGGCACACCAGGTTATGGTGATGATGCCTTTGGTTTTGGCAGTTATCCCGGTCAATTTGGGATGTTGTTATTGTCTAAATACCCCATTAATCTTAGCAACGTTCGTACTTTCTTGAACTTTCTCTGGCAGGATATGCCAGATTCCCTATTACCCACTATTGCCCTTCCTGGGTCTGATAGTCCTTGGTACTCACAAGAAGAACAAGCAGTGCTGCGTCTTTCTTCTAAAAGTCATTGGGATGTACCCATCCAAATCGATGGTAAAACGATTCATGTTTTGGCCAGTCACCCTACACCACCTGTGTTTGATGGTCTAGAAGACCGCAATGGTAAGCGCAACTATGATGAAATCCGCTTTTGGGCTGACTATGTTACTCCTGGGAAAGGTGACTACATATATGATGATCAGGGAAGAAGAGGAGGTTTAACTCCTGGCTCCTCCTTTGTCATCATGGGTGACCAAAATGCTGATCCCTTTGACGGAGATAGTTTTGATCGTGCCATTCTTCAACTACTACAAAACCCCAGTATTAACACTAATTTTATTCCTAGTAGTGTTGGCGCTGTACAACAGTCAGAATTACAGGGGCGTGCTAATGCTAACCACCAAGGTAATCCAGCTTTCGATACTGCGGATTTTGCTGATAATAACCCTGGTAACCTACGCGCTGACTATGTACTACCTTCATCTGACCTGCAAATTATTAACTCAGCAGTATTTTGGCCTGTAAACACTGACCCCAATTTTTCCCCGGTGGGGACTTTTCCCTTTCCCAGTTCTGATCATCGTTTGGTGTGGGTTGATATTCAACAGCAGCCAGCTGTTTCTGGGAATATTATTCGGGGAGTCGAGTTTTTAGGGCAAACTACCTTTGCCACTGGTTTTATTCCTCCAGGGACAGCGGGAACAATCAATGATGTTAATGTCCCCATGGGAGGATTGTCTGGTGTAGCCTACGATGCTGGCAACAATCTTTACTATGGCATTTCTGACGATCGCTCCCAATTTGGACCAGCTCGTTTCTATACCTTTACCCTTGACCTAGATACATTAAATGTCAACTTTGTCAATGTTACTCCCATCCAAAATACTGATGGTAGTTTATTTGGAGCTTTGACCGTTGATCCAGAAGGTATAGCCTTAACCAATCAGGGTACTATCTTTGTATCCTCTGAGGGTGAGGTAAATATTAATGCTGCACGGATCACTGATCCCTTTGTTAAGGAATATTCCCTGTCAGGGGAAGAAATCCGCTCTTTACCAGTGCCCAATAAATTCTTACCTCTAATTGAGGATACTAATGGTAGTGGGGTTGTGGATGCTGGAGATAGACAAATCTCCGGGGTTCGTAATAACCTAGCCTTTGAAAGTCTGACCATTACACCAGACCAGAGAACCTTATACACTGCCACTGAAAACGCTCTGATTCAAGACGGTGAAAGGTCTTCCCTTGTCAATGGTAGCCCATCCCGCATTATCCAGTACAATTTACTTTCTGGACAACCAGAAAAGGAATATCTCTACATTACCGATGCTGTAGCAGTACCACCAGTCCCTGTCACCGCCTTTAGTGATAATGGATTAGTAGATTTACTGGCTATTGATAACCGTGGGACTTTGCTGGCTGTGGAACGCTCTTTTTCTCTTGGGGTTCCCGGAACAGGCTTTACCATCAAGATTTATGAAGTTAGTCTTCAAGGTGCGACTGACATTAGTTTCTACGAGAGCCTCAGTGATTTGAATTCTGAGCAGTTAGCAGGGATTGTACCGGCACACAAACGCTTACTGTTAAATCTCAATGATTTGAATCTAGATACTGGGTTAGATAATATTGAGGGTTTAGCCTTTGGACCGCGATTGTCAGATGGTCGTCAGTCCATTGTCCTAGTCAGTGATAATAACTTTAACCAGAACCAATTTACCCAGATTTTGACCCTCAGTGCCGACTTAATTCCCACTGTTATCCCTAGGGTAGAAACTCGTCCCGATCTGTTTGATGATGAAGACCCAGCCCAGGGGTTACTCGACCAAAATGCTGATGCTGATGATCCGGCTATTTATGTTAATGCTATCAATCCTGCGGAGAGTTTGGTGTTAACGGCGGTTAAAAATGCCGGTATCCGGGTTTATGATCTGTCTGGCAACTTATTACAGACTGTAAACCCAGGTAATGTTAGATACAATAACATTGATTTGCAGTATGGTTTTCAGCTGGGGGGAGAGTCTGTAGATATTGCTGTAGCCAGCGATCGCGGTAATGATACACTGGTATTTTTTAAAATCAACCCATCACCAACGGAACCGGGAGAATATTTAGAAGACATCAGCGATCGCAGTATTGGTAACCTATTCCAAACAGCCCCCTTTAACCCCCCCTATTCCACCTCCTCCCGCAGCGCCTACGGACTGGCTATGTACCGTAGCCCGTTTACCAATGATTACTATGTCTTTGTCAATCGCAGACAAACAGGGGATGTGGCTCAGTTTCAGGTAATAGACCGGGGTAACGGTAAGATTGGAGTTGAGCGAGTCAGGGAATTTACTATTCCCACAGTACCGGGTGTTGACCCCCAAACTGAGGGTATGGTAGCAGATCAAGAAACCGGATTCCTGTACGTTGGTCAAGAAAATGTCGGTATTTGGAAATTCTTAGCAGAACCCACCGCCCACACCAATGGTATCCTTATAGATCAAGTTAAAGCCCTAGGTGGTCAACATCTGACTGATGATGTTGAGGGATTGACTATCTACTACGGTGCTAATGGTGCCGGTTACTTACTAGTATCTAGTCAAGGTGATGACACCTTTGCTGTGTATAATCGCCAAGGTAATAACGAATACTTAGGGAGATTCGCTGTGGGCAGTAATGGTGCCATTGACAGCGTACAAGAGTCTGATGGTGCTGATGTGATTAATGTTCCCCTCGGTTCAAACTTCCCTTACGGTTTATTTGTCACCCAAGACGGGAATAATCAACCAGAAAAATTAGTTGAGGATGATGGGGAATTAGAAAACGTCAACAGCAACTTTAAGTTTGTCCCGTGGGAAAATATTGCCGGTGCTTTCCCCACCCCACTGATAATTGATACAGTTTCTTACAATCCACGCAGTCCTATTTCACAACCATCAGCAATAATTCAGGGAACAGATGGAAGTGATGACCTGACTATTACTCAATCTGGGTCTATGGTTTTTACCGGTAACGGTGATGATATGGTGGAAGCTAGTTTGACTAGTAATGTGAATATTTATGCCGGTCCTGGCAATGATATTGTTTCCCTAGGTAGCGGCAGTTTTGCCAGCGGTGGCGATGGTGATGATACCCTCTATTTAGGATCCCAGGGGACTGTGGCTGATACGGTTGTAGATGGCGGTCGGGGTAATGACACCCTGATGGTCATAGAAGCAAATGATTCTAATATTCTCCTGGGTGCTGCAGATCATGATCATCTTCAGGTAGCAGAAGGTCGGGGACAAATACTATTTGGTGGCTCTAGTCGGGATATCCTCCGCTCTAGCTCTAATGGTCATAATCGTCTCTATGGTGGTTCCGGTGATGACCAACTGTTTTCTACCGTGGGCGATCGCCTATTTGGTGGCGATGGTAATGATAGTCTCTACGCTGGACAAGGTGGTAATAACTTACTCTGGGGCGGTGAAGGTGCAGATAATTTCTGGCTGGTAGTTGGCAGTTCTTTACCCGATGTACCCAATGTAATCAAAGACTTTGAACTAAGTATAGACCGCATTGGCATGGGTGGTATTACTACTAATCAAGTTAGTCTATTCAGTCAAAATGGCAACACCTTGATTCGAGTTGGTGGTACTGATGTCGCCCTCATTGAAGGGGTGAACCAAACCCAACTGAATGTTAACGATTCCAGTCAGTTTGTCTTTGCCTAAGTATTGATTGGGGCGATAGTCTGGGTCGCCTATGGGGGTATTTTTACCCCCTTTTGGTCTGTTCTCATCAATTGATACGATTAATTTTAATAATATTCCCACTTATGGTTGCTAATAAAGCGTCGGTCAACCGTCAACCGTCAACAATCATGGGAGTTATAATCAAATGCAGAAATATCACAGTCATTCGCGGATAGCTTCGTCATCTATCCCAGTCAACCGTAGTACTAATATGCACAATTTTATTCCCCCTGAAAGATTTTTTCCCTACCTAACTTGGACTGATATCCAAGCTATGCCAAATAAGGAAAATGTGGTTATTATTCAACCGGTGGGCGCAATTGAACAACATGGCCCCCATTTACCTTTAATTGTTGATGCTGCTATTGGTGTGGGAGTATTGGGGGAAGCACTCAAAAAGCTAGATACAAGTATTCCCGCCTATGCTTTACCCACCCTATATTATGGTAAATCCAATGAGCATTGGCATTTCCCCGGAACTATTACTTTAAGTACTCAAACCCTGACAGCAGTAATTATGGAAATGGGGGAAAGTATTTACCGCGCTGGGTTTAGAAAATTGGTGTTAATGAACTCACACGGTGGACAACCCCAAGTTATGCAAATGGTAGCCCGGGATTTACATATTCAATATGGTGATTTTTTGGTGTTTCCCTTATTTACTTGGCGTGTGCCTCATATTACCAAAGAATTATTAACACCCAAGGAAGCAGCCCAAGGTATGCACGCCGGAGATGCTGAAACTAGTATTATGCTGGCAATTTTACCAGAACAGGTAAAAATGGATCAAGCTGTTGCTGAGTATCCACCAGAACCAGAGGAAAGGAGTTTACTGAGCTTAGAAGGTAAATTACCCGTAGCTTGGGCTACAAAGAATATAAGTAAAACTGGGGTAATTGGCGATGCTACAACCGCAACCAAGGAAAAAGGCGATCGCATCCTGGAATCTGTTTCTAACGGTTGGGTACAAGCTATTAAGGATATTTACGCTTTTGTGCAACCACAACCCCGGTGATAATTTCCCTAATATCTGTCTACACCCCATTGAGATTTGTTAGTGTAGATAAAGTGAAAATAATAGCTGCCAATTCCCCAATTTTTAGACTCAGAGATAATGTTATGACGGCATTTGAACCTCAACAGCTTCGTTCTTATAGCCAAGAAGATGTCCAGAAAATACTTCAGTTAGCGATCGCTCGTCAAGCTGATGACCAAAATAAGGAATTTTCTTATGAGCAACTGTTAGAAATTGCTCAAGAGTTAGATATATCACCAGATTCTCTGAATCTGGCAGAAATTGACTGGCGATCGCAACAGAGCGAAATCCAACAAAGACAAGCCTTCAACGCCTACCGCATCGTAAAATTCAAGAAACGTCTAGGTAATTACGGAATTATTAACACTTTTTTGATGCTGTTAGATTTCCTCGGCGGTGGCGGTCTTACCTGGTCTTTATATTTCTTAATATTTTGCAGCTGCACATTAGGGCTAGATACTTGGAATACCTTTCAAACTAAGGGGGAAGAGTACGAAATGGCTTTTCAAAAGTGGTATCGTAAACATCAAATCAAACAAACCATCAATACAGTGGTAAGTAAGTGGTTTAAGGCCTTACAAATTTAGCTAAAAGCCAAGTTTACCAGAGATAAAACCCCTAGAAAACATCCAGAGGCTTAAACTAACAACGGGTTATTTTAAGTTGTTTATTCGTCGCTTTGTAAATATCCCATCGCCGCATCTAATTTAGAAGGATAACCTTCAGCAAACCTTTCAAACCAAAGACCTTCGGAAGAAAACGGATCTAATGTTTTCAACCATGCTTGTGCTTCCCCCCGTAAAGCTGCTAAACCTTGCGCCTTAATTTCAGCCTGGCGAATTTGTTGCTGTTCTATTGCTTGCTGTTTTTGCAACTCCTCAAGCGCATCTTGTTCAGCAAAATCAGCCCGCACCTGCGCCAAAAGACTATCCTCTAAAGATAAAGACTTTGGTGGTGGTGGGGTTGAGGATTTAGCTGTGTTTTTCTGTGGTTGTGATCCTGGGGATTTACCCTGATGATATTCAGCTTTGAGTTCACCCAGGACTTTGTCAAGAGAATCCATGGTTTTAACTTAATCACTACCCAATTAAAACTAGAAAAAGCCCAAACCACAAGGGAATCATCTGTGGTTAATTCAATCTTGAACACCGCCAAGCTCAACTAGTCAGTAATAGCATTGAGTAGTACCTCTGATAAACTCATGTCCTCCATATCTTCCATTGTCACGGTGTCACAGATATCAAACTTCGCCCCAGCGCTTTGCAAATCATCATCTAAAACCTTGAGAAAGCGGGTAGCTTGTGTATCTGTACCAACTTGAATCAAGGAAATACTTAATTCTTCGTCGGTATCCATACGGCGAGAAGCTTCGATAATTACCTTCATTACTGCTTTGCGGTCATCGGGTTCCCCATCGGTTACTACCAAGATGATTTCGCCATTGGGCTTAGTTTGACCTGCGCTCTTGCGTACAAAGTAATTCTCAATTGCGTCTTTCAATACAGATGCTAAGTCTGTGGACCCAGATGGGTCATTTTCTTGAAATATTTGTGTTACCTTAGCCGCATTGACATTCTCATAGCGCTTAAATCTACCAGAAAATAAATATACAGTGATCCCATCTGGGTCAAATTGCTCACACTTACTGGCTAAGGCTAGGGTAGATTCTTGTGCAGATTGCCATCTAGTTCTACCACCTTTCTGATCTGGGGTAGCCATGCTACCGCTTTTGTCCATAATTAGTGTATAGTCCCTATTTTCCAGCATGATTTGATTCCCACTCATAACTATGCCATCTTCACTATAGCAATTTGTATACAGGCAAGCGATCGCCCCTAGTGTGAGTTAACGCTTGCCATTTAGAAGATACTATTCCTCTTGGATATCAACCCAAATACTACCTTCTTCCACACGCACAGGGAATACAGGTAGGGTTTTTTGTTGTGAAATCATGGAAAGGACTTTACCTACACCAGGTGGCCATGGACACCAATCTTTTACCTCTCCAGTACCTAAGTCAAAAGCACTGCGATGTATAGGACAAACAATCGCCCCATCATCGGTAATCTTGCCATTTTTCATCGGCATTTTTAAATGAGGACAGGTGTTATCCACAGCATAAAGCTGATTCTCATGGTTGACAAGTAAAATTTTACGTGTGCCAACTTTTACTACCTCTCTACCATTGGGTTCCAGCGCCTCGGACGCAAGAACTTTAGTCCAGCCCATTAGGTTCTCCTTTCTTAATGATCTGCTTTCAGTTTCGCGCAATTGTGACCACTGCGATCGCTGGAATTAAATGATGAAACTGAATATTGTGGGTGTACGATCTGATCAGATGTAAATTTCCTCAGACTGGCCTCCTTTATGCCGAAAAAACCCACACCTTCATCCCAGTCAGCAACTACAACATCACTGGCGCTGTCATCTATCCATCTTCGCATGGAAACTTTAGACAAAGAACACAAGTGGTTATTAAAACAAATTAAGCGAAAACGGACGGAACTGCAGAACTTTTTGACACAAATGCGTTCCGTAGCCACGGACATATTAAATCGCTATCATCCCAATTTCCAAGAACTGATAGATATTGACCGAGAAATTCATACTCTGTTTGATGAAATCTTGAATAAAAGAAAGTTCGGTAAGAAGAGCAAAAAAGATATTCAAGCAATTTACAATCAACTCCAGGTTGCCAGAATTATCACTCCTCAACCTAGTAATCATGCAGAATCTCAAGACACAGAGGAGGTAACAGATGATTTCTCACATCAGCATAGAGAAGAACACGGTGAATACCAAGAACCCCAGCAGAACCTCAACTTTTCTTCAGTAAACAAATCTGAAGCCGCCAGAAAAATTCGCCAGACATTTCTAAGTTTAGCAGAAATATTTCACCCAGACAAAGTAAAAGATAGGGAAACTCAAATCCTGCATACTGAAATCATGAAAGAAATTAACAAAGCCTACCAAGAGGGTGACTTAGCCAGACTCTTGGAAATTGAACAGCAACATCAATCCCGAAAATATATTGATATGAATAATCAAGACGATTTAAATCGTCAATGCATGAGGATAGAACAGCAAAATCAAATCCTCAAAACTCAATATCATAAATTGAAACAGGAACTTCGCCTAGTGAAAAATACCCCAGAAGGCACAATGGTTACTGACTGTCGCAAAGCCGCGCGAGCAGGAATAGATGCTATTGCAAGTATGGTGGAACAAGTAGAAGCTGAAATTAAAACTATTACTGCTATCCGCGATTTTGTCAGAGACTTTAGAGAACAGAAGATCACTATCAGAGAATTCCTCGCTGGTCCAGAAATTATGCGCACCTTCAACCAAGACACCATGGATAATAACCTTGAAGAAATGTTTTTTGAATTGGCTGAAATTATGTTTTTCTAAGAGGATGTTTGATAAGTTTTCAACAGGTAATTTTTATCTTAGGGAACAGGGAACAGGGAGGAGGGAATGGGGTATTAATGGGGGTAAAAATCTGATAAAAATTACCTCTGGGAAAGTTATAAAACAACCTCTAAAAATCAGAATTAAAAGTTACACAAAATATAATTAAATATTTTATCATGTCCCAAAAAGAAATAGCACCAGGAAAAATATTACTGGAACCTAACAGGTTGTGGAAAAGTATCAAGGATCAGACCCAATACGCCCTAGAATGTGGGGTGCTGCTGTCAATACCGACTGATTTTGAATTTGTCGAAGACAATGGTGTTAAATTTTTAGTCAGAATTTTATCTAATCTGTTCCGCAAGGATATAGCCAAGGAGCAGCAAAAGAAAAAAACTAATCCCTTTCTTCCCTATGAGCAAGATTTATTCGTTGCCGATATTTCCCAGAGTCATGTTTGTATATTAAACAAGTTCAATGTTGTTGACTATCACCTGCTAATTATCACCCGTGCCTTTGAAGAACAGGAAAAATTACTCACCCTAGAGGATTTTACAGCTATGTGGGCTTGTCTAGCTGAGTTTGAGGGTTTGGCGTTTTACAATGGTGGTAAACTTGCTGGAGCTAGTCAGCCACATAAACACCTGCAAATGGTACCCTTACCACTCACACTTTCAGGGCTGCAAATACCTATAGAACCCCTACTGACATCCGCAGCATTTGTAGATTCTGTAACTACTATACCAGGATTGCCTTTTGTTCACGCTTTGGGGAAACTAAACCCCAGGGATTCGCCATACACAGCCGCAGTAACTACACTAGAGCTATATCATACCTTATTAAGTGCTGTGGGGTTAGAAGCCCTTGACCACAACAGACAATCTGGAGCTTACAATCTTTTAGCTACACGGGAATGGATGTTAGTTATACCGCGATCGCGTGAGGATTTTCATGGTATATCTGTTAACTCCTTGGGATTTGCGGGGGCGTTGCTGGTACGAAACCAGGAACAAATGCAGATAATTAAACAATACGGCCCAATGAATATCCTCAAGAATGTGGCTTTAGCTGTACCCTGAGTCAGTATTTCAGTGGTTCAGCCCTAACTGTACCGTGCTCAAACTCCTATTTCTACCTGAATTTAGCAAAATTGGCGGTTTACTTATTTACTTATGTTATGATTCGTATTAACATGGTGTTATGCTTTGTGCCGCATTTCTCATTTACTCACCAGTATTTGGCGAATTAAGTTACCCGGAGTAACTCAGAATGAGAATGCTACTGCCAACAAACTTGATTCTTTTGAGTCTACAACTATTCCTGAAAAAGAGTAAAGTTTTGTTACAATGTTTTTAACTGTGTTGAAATTATGAATTTTCAGGAACAGAGGCTGGTATTAACTTAATTGAAGGAAACAGGAATTATCCTGAAATTCTCAATAGAGTCTAATCAGTAACTTTCATGTTTAGCTATTTTATGCTTTGAGACTAATGCAAAACAACGGCAATTAGACGGTTAATAATGGTTGTGATCTCACATCTCATCCCAGAAATAGACAACATAATTAGTAGACAACGATAGGAGTTCAACCAAGTTTAGCCTTGGGTAAGTTGCTAGAGTCAAAATACAGTGGGACTAGTTAACAATTAGAGAAAGTTTCTAGAAATCCACTGTCGTTCTCGGCTAAATAGAATGTCATGAGTTTAGCAATATAAGGTTTGATGTCATGCTAAGAAACAGCGAAATCGGGGTTAATCATGGTTCTAACCTCAAATTAAAGCTTGGAGATCAACATTACACATATTTTTCCAGGACAGGACTTTTAAGGAATCTAACCATCGGAAAGCCACTAAAATGAAAGATAGTGGAAAGATTCATTCCACTATTGAAGTCAAGAATCCCCAGATGCGAAGTGGAACTGTGATATTCACAAATCTGGGACATTTGACTAGTTTAAGTGTGCTCTCCCATTAGAGCTTAACCGAATTACATAATTTACTCCAATGAATGGTTTTGTTTAATCACATTACCAGTCAGTAAAAAAATTAAGCTTTTTTATGGAAAGCTCATTTTGTGTTGTTTTTGTTCTCAAAAGCGCAAAAGCATAACTTTTTGCTGGCGTTCATCAGGGTAAATCGTAATTTTCGCCGAAATAGTGAATTTTTTAGTTGGAATCCAGTCAAGAAACATGAATAAAGTTCAAGCATCCTTTAAAGCTACAGAAACTCTGTTTCACGTGGAAGGTTACGAAAAAATTGACTTTAGTCTTGTCTATGTGAATGGTGCATTTGATATCAAAAACAGAGAAATTGCTGACAGCTATGAGAAATTTGGCCGCTGTCTAACCGTGATTGATGCTAATGTCTATGAACTTTATGGTCAGCAGATCAACTCATATTTCCAGCACTATGAGATTAAACTGACAGTATTTCCCATCATCATTACTGAACCCGCTAAAACCTTAGAAACTTTTGAAAAAATTGTCGATGCTTTTTCCAACTTTGGCTTAGTTCGTAAAGAACCGGTTTTAGTCGTTGGTGGTGGTCTAGTTACTGATGTGGCGGGATTTGCTTGCGCTGCTTACCGTCGTAAGAGTAACTATATTCGCGTTCCTACCACCTTAATTGGTTTAATTGATGCAGGTGTAGCGATTAAGGTCGCAGTTAATCATCGCAAGTTGAAAAATCGCTTGGGAGCATATCATGCACCTTTGAAGGTAATTCTGGACTTCTCATTTTTGAAGACCTTGCCAATATCTCAAGTTCGCAATGGGATGGCAGAATTAGTTAAGATTGCTGTAGTTTCTAACTCGCAAGTGTTTGAACTACTATACGAATATGGCGAACAACTGCTTTCCACTCACTTTGGACACGTGAATGCTACAGCAGAACTTAAAGAGATTGCCCATAAGGTGAACTATGAGGCTATCAAGACTATGCTAGAGTTGGAAACTCCTAACTTGCATGAAATAGACCTTGATCGCGTCATTGCTTACGGACACACTTGGAGTCCTACCCTAGAATTAGCACCCCGCGTACCTCTCTATCATGGTCATGCGGTAAACATAGATATGGCTTTGTCTGCAACCATCGCGGCAAAACGGGGGTATATTTTTACAGCGGAGCGCGATCGCATCCTAGATTTGATGAGTCGTATAGGTTTATCTCTGGATCATCCTCTACTAAATAGCGATTTGCTCTGGTATGCTACCGAGTCTATCAGCTTAACACGAGATGGCAAACAACGCGCTGCTATGCCTCGTCCCATTGGTGAGTGCTTCTTTGTTAATGATCTCACCCGTGAAGAACTTGATGCGGCTTTAGTTGAACATAAAAAACTTTGTGCTCAATACCCCCGGAAGGGAGAAGGGGTTGATGCATACATTGAAACTCAAGAAGCCAAACTACTAGAGGTGTAAAGGGATGACCAGTATTGTAGGAAAACAAACAGCTAGACCAATAACGCCACATAGCATCTTAGTCGCCCAGCTAGAGAAAACCCTGAAATTAGCACAACAAAGCAATATTCCCCCAGAGATATTAGATTCTCTGCGCCAGTCCGTGCAATTAGCAGCAGGTTTAGACCCCTATTTGGATGATTACACCACCCCGGAATCTAGACCCTTAGCAGCATTGGCGCAAAAAACTAGTCAAGAAGATTGGGGTAAACGCTTTAGCGATCGCGAAACAGTGCGTCAATTAGAGCAGGAAATGCTCTCAGGACATCTGGAGGGACAGACATTGAAAATGTTTGTTCACATGACCAAAGCCAAACGCATTCTAGAAGTAGGAATGTTCACCGGATATTCAGCTTTAGCTATGGCTGAAGCTCTACCAAGGGATGGAAAACTTATAGGTTGTGAAGTAGACCTCTATGTGGCAAAATTTGCTCAAGCTTGCTTTGGGGAGTCTCCCCACGGCTATAAAATAGTTGTAGAAGTAGCACCAGCCTTAGAGACTCTACACAAATTAGCAGCCAGAAAAGAATCATTTGATTTGATTTTCATCGATGCTGACAAAAAGGAGTATGTAGAGTACTTCCACACTATCTTAGACCATCATTTACTAACCACCGATGGCTTAATATGCGTGGATAATACTTTGTTACAGGGACAAGTTTATTTACCACCAGAACAACGCACAGCCAATGGTGAAGCGATCGCACAGTTTAATTCTGTAGTCGCAGCCGATCCTCGTGTGGAGCAAGTTCTCTTACCCATCCGAGATGGTGTGACTCTGATTAGACGCATAGCGTAACCAAGCTTTCAGGGAGATGAACAGGATCAATGCTTCCTCATCTCCCCCTACCTTCCTATTCTTGATATTTAGTGATAGATAAAACCTGACAACCGGCTTTCATGGTAAAAATACTGGCTATATTCAAAACTCTTGGCACCCTCGTCTTATTACTAATAGCCTTACCCTTCAATGCTTTGATAGTATTAACATCTTTGCTGTGGAGCCTTGTGAAATCGCCATTCACCCAACAAAAAGCTCAACAGCAGACTATCCTGGTAAGTGGAGCCAAGATGACCAAAGCATTGCAACTGGCTCGTTGTTTCCATGCAGACGGACACAGAGTTATTCTGATTGAAACTCACAAATACTGGTTATCTGGTCATAGATTCTCCCGTTCTGTCAGTGCTTTTTATACAGTTCCAGCACCTCAATCAGACCCAGACGGCTATATCCAGGCCTTAGTAGAAATCGTGAGAAAAGAGCAAGTTGAGGTTTATGTCCCTGTATGTAGCCCTGTAGCTAGTTACTACGACTCCTTGGCAAAGCCAATACTATCAGAATACTGCGAAGTCTTCCACTTTGATGCAGATATTACCAAGATGCTAGATGATAAATTTGCTTTTACCCAGCAGGCGCGAAAGCTTGGTTTATCCGTCCCCAAGTCCTTTAAAATCACCGATCCAGAACAAGTTATCAATTTTGATTTTAGTCAAGAAACCCGCAAATATATTCTCAAAAATCTGGCTTACGACTCTGTTCGCCGCTTAAATTTAACCAAACTTCCCTGCGACACCCCAGAGGAGACAGCGGCCTTTGTCAACAGTTTACCCATCAGTTCCGAAAACCCTTGGATTATGCAAGAGTTTATTCCTGGTAAGGAGTTATGTACACATAGCACAGTGCGGGACGGGGAATTAAGACTACATTGTTGCTCCTACTCTTCTGCATTTCAAATCAACTATGAAAACGTCGAAAATCCCCAAATTCGTGAATGGGTGCAACACTTCGTTAAAAGTTTAGCACTGACTGGGCAAGTTTCCTTTGACTTTATCCAAGCTGAAGATGGGACAGTTTACGCCATCGAATGCAATCCCCGTACCCATTCGGCGATCACAATGTTCTACAATCATCCTGGTGTTGCACAAGCCTATCTTGGTAAAACTCCCCTACCTACAGTTTTGGAACCCCTAGCAACTAGCAAGCCCACTTACTGGATATATCACGAAATCTGGCGACTAACTGCTATCCGCTCCTGGAAACAATTGCAAACATCTGTGAATATCCTCCTTAGAGGTACTGATGCTATTTTCTGCTTTGATGACCCAGTACCATTTTTGACTCTACATCATTGGCAGATTACCTTGCTCTTGCTGAAAAATCTACAACAGCTTAAAGGTTGGGTAAAAATAGACTTCAATATTGGCAAGTTGGTGGAGTTAGGTGGCGATTAAAAGATAAATTTTTCCTTGGTCTCGATCAAGACTGCTATTTATAGGAAAGTCTATTATGTCTGTACTTCGTATTCTGCATTTGGTTGGGTCTGCATACAATGAATTTTATAGTCATTTATCACGCCTTTATGCCCAAGACTGTTTGACAGCAACGGCAGATTCATCACGCTATGATTTTCAGATTGCATACGTTACACCTGATGGCCAGTGGCGTTTTCCTCCCTCTCTTAGTCCAGAGGATATCGCTATCACTAAACCAATTTCTCTAGCTGAGTCTGTTACATTTATTACATCGCAAAACATTGACCTGGTTTTACCACAAATGTTTTGTATTCCGGGAATGACTTACTACCGCGCCCTATTCGACCTGCTGAATATTCCTTATATTGGCAATACTGCCGATATTATGGCAATAGGTAGCCACAAAGCCAGAACTAAAGCAATTGTCGCTGCAGCAGGAGTCAAAGTACCTCGAGGAGAATTACTCCGCCCAGGAGACATACCCACAATTACACCACCAGTAGTCATCAAACCCGTTAGTTCTGACAATTCTTTAGGAGTGGCTTTAGTCAAGGAGGCTACTGATTATCAGGCTGCTTTGCAGACAGCATTTGAATATGCAGATGAGGTGATTGTAGAAACATTCATCCCACTCGGTCGAGAAGTTAGATGTGGTATCCTTGTCAAGGACAGAGAGTTATTAGGTTTACCCCTAGAAGAGTATAAGTTAGACCCCCACGACAAGCCTATCCGCAAATATGCTGATAAACTCAAGCAAACCGATGATGGTTACTTGGATTTTAGCGCTAAAGATCACATCAAGTCTTGGATTGTGGACTGTAATGACCCTATGACCCAACGGGTGCAGGAAGTAGCTAAACTCTGTCATCAGTCCTTGGGTTGTCGCCACTATAGTTTATTTGATTTCCGCATCGATCCAGAGGGACAACCTTGGTTTTTAGAGGCTGGGTTATATTGTTCTTTTTCTCCGAGAAGTGTGATTTCCTCCATGGCCAAAACAGCGGGAATTCCTCTCAATGAATTATTCATGACGGTTATTCATGAAACTTTGCGTAGTAATCAATGAAATTTACTCAATTTCTGTTACTAGCCATTGCCATTCAGTAACGACATTCTCAGGTATATTGATCAGCAATGGCTTGACATTTTTAGTTGGCACATATAGTTTAAGTGCATCGGTGGTTCCTAGTTGGGTTAGAATGTTAGTTAGTTCATATTCACCCACATTGGGAGCAGGTGCAGTTAAGCCATAGGCATCTGATGCACTCAATAGTTTTCCTGATGTTGTCTCAATTACTAATGGTTGCGGGTGAGCAATTTCCACAATCCCAGGAAAACCCACTAGGCGCAATCTTAAATCTTTGATTGTACTTTTGTCATATTGTTTGAACAATAGCACCTGCCAAGTATAGCCTTTTTCATCTTTGATAGATACTTGGGAGTGATAGCGCAAAACACCAGGGGAATCATGATGTTGTCGCAGTAATGCCTCTGCTGATTGCACACCCCATGCACTAAAAGTCAAGGTGACCAGGATTACTATAGCCCAAGTCCAGAAGTATTGCCAGACTTTTTGCTTGAGGTCATACATACGGTCAAGGGAATTCTCATGAGTAGAAAAACAAAACCCGAACTACCCTAACTATAGCTTCAGTTTAGATAGGAAGTCCTCATTTTAGATTTATGTCCGAGTGTCAAATTAAATTATTTCTTGTCCTCGATGATGAGCCGCTTGTAATAATAAAGACTCAGCAAAAGCGATCGCATCTGTGGCCGACTTACCACCAGCTAACTGCGCCAGTTCTTCCCGGCGATTGGTCATATTCTCTAAACTAGTGACTCGTACCACCGTCCGAACATCAGTATTATTACTTTTATCAATAGTTTGTTTATCTACACGAAAATGTCGGTCAGCCATCGCCGCCACTAAGGGCTGATGGGTAACACATAAAACTTGGTTATTTTGACTTAGCTGGTGTAATTTTTCTGCGATCGCTTGGGCGACCCTCCCAGAAACCCCCACATCAATTTCATCAAATATCATAGTTTCCGCTGCATCCCCTCGGGAAAAACAAGCTTTCAGCGCCAGTAAAAAGCGACTCATTTCCCCCCCGGAAGCGATGGCTATTAAAGGTTGGATGGGTTCCCCTGGGTTAGGGCTAAACATAAAGGTAATTTTGTCCGCACCAGTGGCTGTGGGGGAAATAGGCACGATCTCCACTTGAAACTTTACCTTTTCCATAGCTAAAGGCTTGAGTTCACACAGTAATTCAGATTCTAAATCCGCAGCGGTTTGGCGACGCAATTTAGTTAACTGTTCACAGGCTTGGGTTAGTTGGGCAAAACAGGCCACTTCCTGCTGTTCTAGACTTTCAATCGACTGTTCACCGTCATTGAGTTCTGCCAACTCGTCTAGTATGCGTTGGTAGTGGGCGATGGCCTCTGTCAGGGTGGGTCCATACTTGCGACAAATTTGCTTTAATTCTTGAATGCGCTCTTCTACTTCTTGCAATCTTTGGGGGTCGGCTTCTAAACTACTTCCGTAAGTATTAATTTGCCTTCCCACTTCCATGATCATAGTTTGAGCATCCCTGACCAAATCTAACAAAGGTTGCAATTGGCCATCGTACTCCACCATATCAGTTAATGTCGCCTCGCTGTCTGCTAATAAATCCGTTACAGAAGGGGTCTCATTATCATTTTGATACAAGGATTGATACACCTTGTAACTCATCTGTTGCAGTTCCACTACATGATTGAGGCGTTCCCGTTCTTGCTGGAGTTGTTCCCACTCCAGAGGATCTTGGAGGTTAGCAGTTCCCAATTCTTGGATTTGATACCTGAGCAAATCGAGTTGCTGTAGACGCTCCCGTTCTGATGTCCGGCGTTTTTCCAAGACCAGATAAGCTCTTTGATAAGCACTAAAGGCTGTGGAAATGATTTGACGCTGTTGCATCAGTAAGTCACCACCATACACATCTAACCATTCTCGGACTTGGGCCGGCTGTCCTACCTGTAAAGTTTGACCTTGGGCGGTGATTTCCACCAGTCGATCGCGCAGCCCTCCCATGATCTGGCGATTCACTAACACCCCATTTACCCGCGATCTACTACGGATATTACTACTACTGCCAGTAATTTCTCGGCTAACTATTACACAATTATCTTCAATTAAATCGATTTCCTGTGCTATCAACCAAGTAGTTAAGGAAGGTGATAGGGTGAAAGTAGCTTCTACCAGTGAACGATTCGTTCCAGTGCGAATAACTCGACTAGAGATTTTACCCCCCAAAACCGCATCAATGGCATCCAAGATAATGGATTTTCCCGCACCGGTTTCACCTGTTAGTACATTGAGACCAGGGCCAAATTCCAGATCTAGTTGATCAATCAGGGCAAAATTTTCGATTCGCAGCCAAAGCAACATCAAGCCAAATTCTCCGAGAGGACAGATGCCGGGACTTTTAACTTACAGAACACTAAGCAGGTTATTTTTCTTACTTCTTGGTGCATTGTGGGCATATTGTTATGATACAACGCTTTTCTCTGGAAAGTCTATAATTGTTCTCCCTACAAGTATCAGTTGAGGATAGGGAATATCGAGATATTATTGAACTAGTAAGCCATCTTACTAGTTATTAGTAGTTTGGAGTCGATAACCCGCCCTGATAACTTGGGGAAAAACTCTAATTTATCCCTGTTTGATGGATGATTCTTTGTAAACTTATTGTTACAATACTTTACATGCTTAATCCTCTCGGTGGCTTCCTTCATGATTGTTAAGACACTTTCCCCGACTTCGCGCAAAACCGAGGACGAACCACAAGTTACTCCAGTAGTAACAGAAAATGGCATATCAACCTTAGTTGTTGATTCACCAAAATCTATGATTAACCAAAAGTCTGATACTGAGGCTATACCTTACGATCCCCAAGAGATTAGGGAACATTATCGCCAGCGCCCCCTAAAAGTTTTGCGGCGGATTTTCGCAGTCTTAGGGCCGACCCTTTCCTTTCTATTTGGGTTGTGGTGGGACAACCGCCGGGGAATAGTGGTGAAAAAAGACCCCCGTCGAGCGGTTCAACTGCGAGAACTACTCACGAAATTGGGGCCAGCTTACATTAAAATCGGACAGGCTTTATCTACTAGACCAGATTTGGTTCCCCCTGCATATCTAGAGGAATTAACTAGGTTACAAGACCAATTACCGCCCTTTCCTAACGCTACTGCTTACCAATTTATTGAAGAAGAATTAGGCGCACCACCAGAGGAAATTTACGCCCAACTCTCCGAACAGCCCATTGCGGCGGCTTCTTTGGGGCAAGTTTATAAAGGTAAACTGAAAACTGGTGAAGAAGTCGCTATTAAAGTCCAACGCCCTGATTTAAGAGAAACAATTACTGTTGACTTGTTTATTTTGCGCCAACTCGCCGCTTGGGTAAAAAATAAAGTTAAACGAATACGCAGTGACTTAGTTGGTATCCTCGATGAATTAGGCGATCGCATCTTTGAAGAGATGGATTATATTCATGAGGGAGAAAATGCCGAACGCTTTTTCGAGTTATATGGTCACATAAAAGATATTTACATTCCGAAAATTTACTGGGAATACACCAATCGTCGCGTCCTGACTATGGAGTGGATAAGCGGCACAAAATTAACCCAAACCGCCGAAATCAACGCCCAAGGTATAGATGCTCGTTATCTGATTGAAGTGGGTGTCCAATGTTCCCTGCGCCAGCTACTCGAACACGGATTTTTCCATGCTGACCCCCACCCAGGTAATTTATTAGCCACACCAGATGGGAAATTGGCTTATCTCGACTTTGGCATGATGAGTCAGGTACAACCGCCCCAGCGTTATGGTTTAATTGAAGCGATCGTTCACGTCGTTAACCGTGACTTTGAAGGTTTAGCCAACGATTACGTTAAACTAGATTTTTTATCACCAGACACCGACTTAACACCCATAATTCCCGCCTTTGCAAGAGTCTTTGCTGATGCTCAAGGAGCCAGCGTTGCTGACTTGAACATTAAAAGCATCACTGATGAACTCTCAGCTTTGATGTATGAATATCCTTTCCGCGTACCTCCTTACTACGCTTTAATTATTCGCTCCCTGGTAACCCTCGAAGGTATCGCTATATATATAGATCCCAACTTCAAAGTTCTCAGCGAAGCCTATCCTTATGTTGCTAAACGTCTCTTAACGGACGAAGCACCACAATTAAGAACATCACTGCAAAACTTACTATTTAAAGATGAAAAATTCCGTTGGAATCGGTTAGAAAACTTGTTACGTAATGCCAAGAAAAATCAGGATTACGACTTCAACCTAGTTTTAAACCAGGGAGTCGAGTTTCTTTCTTCTGAACGTGGTGCATTCATTCGTGACAAGATAGTAGATGAATTTCTCAATGGAGTCAATGCTGTAGGGAAAAATGTTCTACACAACTTCACTTATATCCTGCGAGAACGAGTAGGTTTAACAGCAGTTAATGAAATCCCAAGGGCCACAGTTGAGCAACAACAAACCCTAGACCATATTAAACGGATTTTAAGTATTCTCCGGGAAAACCGTGATTTTGATCCGGTGGAATTAGCTCCCCAACTGGCCCAACTGTTAGTAAATCCAGGTGTACAGCGTTTGGGTCAGCAAATTACTAATCGCCTGGCGCAAAAAGCCATAGCGCGTTTAATTCGCGAGTTATTAGCAGCTGAAGAAGTCGATACTACTAAAGCTCTTCCCCTAGCTAAACCTGCAAGAGTTTAACTCAAGATTTGATAAATAAACACTCCCCTCTTCTTAACCAGGAGAGGGGTTAGGGGTTAATTTTTTACCACATAAACTTAGATTTGAATTGTTTAACCAGAGTCTCCATGGTGACGATTTCTGTCACCTCGAAGACGTTCTTCTAAGGCTTGAATCTGTTCGCGACGTGCTTCTAATTCTAGAGTACGACGAGCTAATTCTTGATTTTGTAAAGTTAGAGATTGTCGCCAGTTTTCGGCAAGTTCTACTTCTTCTTCTAACTGTTTTGGTGTCATACCAATGCTGAGGTAGGTTTGCACTAAATTTATTACCCAGTCCTTAGCATCTTCTAAACTTTCAATATCACCTTCAGGGGAAAGCTGCAGTAAAACCAGCAAGTTATCACTCATCTTAGTTTCTTTACCCACAGAAATCACGGTCTCTTCAGGGATAATTACCCACAGGTTTGGACTTTCTTGACGTGCTAACAAGCGTAACTGATAGTTATCTAAAAATTTCTTTTTATGTACTTGAGCTAGATATAGCATGGCTTTATTTTCAGCCGTGGGGAAAAGTAAAATATGATTTACAGCACTTTTAAAGTCAATAAAGTAAACACATTAATATCATAAATCTTCTGGGGTGGGCAGTGGGTTACGCAAGCGGTAGCTATCGGTGTCCGCCCTTGTGTACCTAACTCAGATCAGATAAAATGCGCTGTAAGTTCATAGGTAATGGTTAATTTATATTTAACCATTACCCATGAGACCTATGTTAAACTACGCAAGCGATCGCGCAAAATTTCCGCTTGTTTCTCAGCTTCTGCTAAAGAGTCTCTGGCTCCCTGTACCACTTCTGCTGGGGCTTTATCCACAAACTTCGGATTACTTAACCTCCCACTCAAAGACTTAGCCTCAGCTTCGGCTTTGTTGAGGCTTTTTTCCAGTTTAGCCCGCAGAGTAGCAATATCCACCACATCCCCACTCAAAGGAATTACCACTTGTACAGTACCCACAACACCAGCAATGGCATTTTCTGGTGCTGGTGGCTGTTGTAATTCTGTTTGTAAGATTTCCTTGGGATGGCGTGGCGCAGAAAACACAGCGAAAACCTTTTGTCTGTCCTCAGCTAGGAGGAGATTTTGTACAACAAACCAAGATGCATAACCCAAACCAACTATTTCAAAAAATCTCCCCATTAAGGGAATTTCATAAATTGCCTTCCCTGTCGCTAAACCTATCCTAGTAAAGACAAGCAGTACAATAATTAAAGCAATTGTCTTTAAACCCCTCAGAGGTTTTTTCTCCACCATTTCTGGGACGGGTTCCTCTCCGGGAGAAGCTTCCCCCACACCAGCAATAGTTAAATTCTCCACCTTAGCCAAATCTTGAATATACGCCCGTCCATCTGTGAGGATTTGCTGTTCCTGGGGATTATCAGTTTGCAAGTTGGTGGTAATTTTCGCCCCTGGCTTAATATCCGCCTCAGCGCGTAAATTCCGAATCGTACGGATTGTACCAATGAGCAATTCAAACTGTGCTTCCAAATGGGGATTAATCAGGTGATTATCGCTTTGCGGATAGGCTTGTAAAGATAAACTTTCTAAAGAATCCCCTGGTTGTTGGGTGAGAGTTTGCCAAATCTCCTCAGTAATGTGAGGCATTAAGGGATGCAGTAATTTTAAAATCCCTTCCAGCACATAGGCAAGAATTTGTTGTGCTACCTTGCGGGATGCGGGATCGGCATCTTTTTGTAACCGGGATTTGACTAATTCAATATACCAGTCACAAAAATCACCCCATATAAATTCATACAGGCCTTTGGCCGCTTCCCCTAAACCGTAGTTATCAATGTAATTACTAGTTTGTTTGATAACTTGATGATAACGGGAAAGAATCCACTTATCACTTAATTCTGTAGCCAGTGGTTGACCTAACTGTTGCGGCGTTTGTCCATCCAAATTCATCATGACAAACCGGGCCGCATTCCATAACTTATTAGCAAAGTTGCGCGCCGCTTCCACCGATGACGACTCATCCTTTTTGCGGTCATATTCCAGGCGGATATTTTGACCCGCCCCCGCCACTTCTTTAACTAAGGTATAGCGCAGCGCGTCAGTACCATACTTGTCAATTAATAATAGTGGGTCAATCCCATTACCTTTAGTTTTCGACATTTTCTGACCGTTTTCATCCAGAACTAACCCGTGAATGTAAACATCATTAAATGGCATTTTCCCAGTAAAGTGTCCGGCCATCATCGTCATTCTGGCCACCCAGAAAAAGATAATATCAAAACCAGTCACCAAAGCAGTGTTAGGGTAATAAGTCCTTAAATCCGGCGTTTGTTCTGGCCAACCCAAAGTTGAAAATGGCCAAAGCCCAGAAGAAAACCAAGTATCTAACACATCTGGGTCTTGTTCTAACTTGACATTTTCACCAAATTGTGATTTAGCTTTTTCCCAAGCCTCATCGGCTGATTTTGCCACCACAAAGGGGGTATGATCAGTAATTTGACCACCGGTTTCACTCACCGCATACCAAGCCGGAATTTGATGACCCCACCATAATTGACGAGAGATACACCAATCCTTTAACTTAACCAGCCAATCACGATAAACCTTAGTCCAGCGTTGGGGGACAAACTCCGGCGAATTTTGCCCGTCGAGAAATTCTAAAGCTTGATCAGCCATGGGGCGAATTTTCACAAACCACTGAGTAGATAATAGTGGTTCTACCGGGACTTTACCGCGATCGCTATAAGGAACAGTATGCTTATAATTCTCCACCTTCACCAACACACCGTCTGACTCCAAGCGAGAAACCACATTCTTCCTAGCCACAAAGCGGTCTTGTCCCTGGAACTCCCCAGCTTGCTCATTAAGAGTTCCATCCTTATTCATAATATTGATCAAAGGCAGATTGTGACGCTTACCCATTTCAAAGTCATTCGGGTCATGGGCTGGAGTCACCTTCACACAACCAGTTCCGAAAGTGGGATCAACAAACTCATCACCAATAATCGGAATTTCCCGATTCATAATTGGTAGAGTGAGGGTCTTACCAATCAAATGAGAGTACCTTTCATCATTGGGGTTAACAGCCACAGCAGTATCACCCAGCATAGTTTCCGGTCGAGTGGTCGCAACCTCCACAAACCCAGAATTATCACTCAGGGGATAGCGGAAATGCCAAAGATTCCCATCAACTTCTTGATTATCCACTTCTACATCAGACACCGCCGACCCAGAAGCAGGACACCAATTCACTAAATATTCTCCCCGATAAATTAATCCTGACTCATAGAGACTTACAAAGGCTTCCAGAACAGCTTTTGATAAACCTTCATCTAAAGTAAACCGTTCCCGTGTCCAATCAACCGACACACCCAAACGTTTTAACTGATTAACAATTGTACCCTCAGAATCCGCCTTCCATTGCCAAGCGCGTTCTAAGAATTCCTCGCGCCCCAGTTCGTAGCGAGTTTTACCCTCTTTCTTGAGTTGTTTTTCTAACATCGTGTGAACGGCGATGCTGGCGTGGTCAGTTCCCGGCACCCATAGGGTGTTACGCCCTTTCATGCGGTGATAGCGCACCAGAGTATCAATTAAGGCACTTTCAAAAGCATGACCCATGTGTAAACTCCCCGTGACATTAGGAGGGGGAATCACAATACAGTAAGGTTCACCGCCTTGATTGGGGTCAGCTTTGTAGACTTGGTTTTCTTCCCAAAATTTTTGCCACCTGGCTTCGGTGGTAAATGGGTCATACAGACTAGGGAGGTTGCTAATATTTGCGGTCATGCGGAGACAAGTAATTCTGGAAGGACTCTTATAAATTTTGCCATAGCCTGGAAGAAGGATTCATGGAAAGGAACCGCACCAGGCGCAGAGGACACACAAACAAGAGATTTGAGAAGGTTAACCAAGAAAGTTAATGGGTGCCTCGCAGTTGAGTCGAGGGGGCTAAACTGCAACTTAAATTATCCCCAGATATAGATATTACTACCATTATGTACACATACTAGAGTGCATACAGCGAGGTAACTCTATTATGGACAACAATCAAATGACTATACTGTATAAATCTTCTGTGACACTTGTGCAGTCCAGTGGCTAGTTAAAAAAATCAGTCCCTCTCATGGCCAAAAGCGCCGTACCATAAGCAGCTTCCCTATGCACCGACGACATCACAGACACTTTTAAATGTCGTTCACGAATGCCAGACCAAGTAGAATTTACCGCACCACCCCCGGCAGTGTAAACACGAGTTAATTTATCCGCCCCCATTTCTTGTAATAATGTATACCCAATAGCCTCAATTCGGGCAATACTTTCTAACAACCCATGCAAAAATTCCACACTACTCTCAGGGCGTGGTGTTAATCGCGGCGGTAAAGCAGGATCATTAATGGGAAAGCGATCGCCCGGCTGCAATAATGGATAATAATCTAACTCGCTGGCTCTTGTAATATCAATTTCGCTGCTCAACTTTTCTAACTCAGCATCACTAAAAAATTGCTTTAGCACCGCCCCCCCAGTATTAGAAGCACCCCCAGTCAGCCACAAGTTACCCCAGCGATGGCTATAAATACCATATCGTGCATCTTCTACCCGGGTACGACTCAATAGTTTGACCGCCAAGGTCGAACCCAAGGATGTCACAGCTTCCCCGGGGTATTTGGCGCCACTAGCCAAGAAAGCGGCAATACTATCAGTTGTACCAGCATACACCAAGCAATCATCAGGGAAATGAAACTGAGTTGCTATTTCCGGGCGCAATTGGGCAATGGGAGTACCGGGGGGTAAAACTCTGGGTAACTGAATCGGTAATTCTAGTTTTTCTAGCCATTGTGGATATTTCAACTCTTCCACGTCATAGCCCAGCTTTAAAGCGTTATGGTAATCGCTAATTCCCAAATACCCATGCAGCAGAAATCCTAACCAATCGGCTTGATGTAGAAAATATCTCGCTTTGCTGAAACTCGGCTGTTGCACCATCCACAGCAATTTTACTAGGCTAGAAGTTGCACTTAATACGTTACTTTGGGGTGGTGCAATACTTTTTAATTGCGACAGCACCACTGATCCCCGCCCATCGTTATACAATAAAGGTGTATCTACAGGCTGACCAGCAGCATCACACAGCAGGACTGTGGAAGAAGTACCGTTAATGGCGATCCCCTTGATTTCTCGGCGCAATTTCTCTGGTATTTGTGTCAGCAGTCGAAATAAAGCCCCATGCCACGAATCTGCTAAGTTAGTAACAGCCCCATCTGCCCAAGAATGCTTGATTTCTGCCTGGGTGGAAGCTTCATGATTAATCACCACACCCCTAACCCCAGATGTACCGAAATCGATCCCCAAATAAAAATCCATAGTTTTATAAATTTTTTTAATGACAAATCACTGTTTTTGTTGCATCTTGTAACAAGATATTCCACATTCTTGGCAAAACAGTGAAAAGTAGTAAACGAACTGTTCAATATTGATTTGAAGCTCAGGAGGGTTCAGACCATGCCTATATCAGACACTCAGGTGTACATTGCTCTAGCTGTAGCGCTGATTCCAGGAATTCTGGCTTGGCGTTTAGCAACAGAACTCTATAAATAACGCCACGTTTTGACATGGTAACCGGGGTAGATTCAAAATCGCCCCACTCTCAAACAACAATCAGGCTAGCCCTGGTTGTTGTCTTTATAAGTATATTCTTTGAGTAAAATAGGAAACCTTTCAATTTTCCGCGACAATATCTGGGATATTTATTTAAAACAAGGCAAGATTACATATCGCTTAGACCTCTTGAAAAAATCACCATGACTCGGAATTGACATAATCTTCTAAAAGAATAATAATCGGGCAACCGGGGTGCTAGTGGCTAAATGCCAGAAGTTTTTAAATACTAGCTAACTGCGTATATAGAGTGGCCTTTTAACTTTCAATATACGTGTAGCAATTTGGCAAAAATGAAGTAATATGACAGCTAAGTAAAGGTGTAAACCCTGTCAGTGCGCATTCTATGAAGTTGTCATGAAATTAGTCAGGTTTTTTAATTAAGCATAATGAACGCCATTCAACCGTCTAGACCGCCGGTACAACCTATACAAAAACGCCGGGCTGCTCCTCGACCAAAACGGCATCTTCGTCAACGTTCCTACCAGGTTATAGCCCTGGAAACCACAGCTAAAATAGCAGTTAACTTAGTCCTGTGCAGTGCAGCAGTATCTGCCCTGGTACAACTTCTGCCTTATCATTGGACACAGCAAAACAGGTTGCGAGAAGTTAAGACTGAGGTCAAGCTGATGGAAGAACGTGTTGAGAGTTTGCAAAGGGAATTTCAGCGGAATTTCGACCCCCATCAAGCTCATATTATTAGACAACAGCAAGGGTATAAATTTGACCCTAATCAATTTCCAGTAGTACTCGTAAATCCTGATGTTCAGGAAGCGGAAATATTAAATGTATTACCATAAGGCAAACAATACGTATTTATATGGATAAATCAGACTGTGGACACCCAGTTATTTTGTATCTACTCCCGGCAATATATCTACAGCAAAAAAGATTATATCACTGTGGCGTAAACGTCGCAAATAGCCTTCTCCCAAGGGGAGACGCTGCGCGAACATCCCTTGCCTTCGCGTGAAACGTCAAAAATCTCAACTTACTCATGGGGATGTAGAAACCCCATCTTCAACGAAGTAAGAAGGGGTAGTTCATGACTAATCAAGTAGTAACACGAACAAATTGCTAGAATGCCCACAGTCCTTGATTTAGCTCATTGCCTGTTGCCGTCAGGTATCTTGCCTACAAAAAAAGGCGCACAGTGCCCCTGGTTTCTAACTATGGGGGTGTAGTGCGCTGGCGACTTGGGTCGCATTCCTAAAAATCGTCTGGAAAAATATTAACCTCAATGTATCATGTTACTAGGAGGTGATGCAAGTGTTTAATCTGACCTACGAATTTAAGCTTAAACCAACTCAAAAACAAATAGCAATATTTGAAGAATGGTTAGAAACTCATCGGCGGGTTTACAATCATGCTTTGGGTCAGCGTAAAGACTGGTATCGGTCTCGTAGTTGTCAGGCAAATGCTTGCAGTCTTCGTAGTTGTTACATCATCCCTCCTGATGCGCCTCGTCCCACATTTGCAAGTCAATGTAAGTCTCTGACTGTTGCACGCCAGGAAAATGAGTATTTAAAGCGTGTTAATGCTCAATCTTTGCAGCAAACATTAAGACGACTAGAAAAAGCTTTTGTCAGTATGTGGGAACAAAATCATGGCTTTCCTAGATTTAAGAAACAGGGGCGAATGCGTTCTTTTTCCTTTTCTCAATTAGGAGTAAATCCATTAACCAATAGGTATGTAAAATTACCTGTAATTGGGTTAGTTAAAGTGCGTCAATCCCGTTCAATGCCAGATGGAGGGGTG
>NZ_JAQMTM010000031.1:0-6755 GCF_028331085.1 Anabaena sp. CS-542/02 | reverse complement strand
TTCGTTAAGTCTCCATCTGACGGGCTGGTAATGAGCCGGGACATAAATGGTGCGCGAGGGATTTTCCTACGTGCATTGGTTGATACGCCCTCTCTTAAAGAGTGTATTTGTTAGTTAATGTTAGCAAAAAAGTATCGGTAAGAAATTTATAGTCGGCAGTAGGGCATTAAGTGGACTTAAAACAAAACCCATCGCCACCCAGTCTATGGGAGGCGTAGCCATACCAATAGCTCGATTGGGTGAGAAGCCTACACTCAATTTCTCAAAGAAATTCAGTTAGGGGAGTATCTCACTGGGTGTCAACCTTGGAAGACATGACGGGTGGTCTCGTCACTTTGAGATGCCGATAATAGCCCAATAGTTTGATAAAATACATTAATACTCAAAATCAAGTGTCGATCAAAAAGGTTACAATTAGTCGGTAATATTTGACAGTCTCTTTTATGTTCGGTGTACCAACATGGCTGGCTTCAGAAATCATCAATCTATGAAAGCTCTGTTGAAGATGCCTGCTAACTATAGCCCGTTGAGGAATGATGAATTTGTGACATCACAGGGACAAGAGCTATTAGATGGGAAAAATGAACCCCCCCCGCCCAGTTCGTCTTGGCATCAAGCACTGTTGGCTACCACCGGGACATTACCTTTGCTTTCTCAGTCACAAATACAACAAATGTCGCCTTTGGCCTTAGCCTATATAGGTGATGCAATTTATGAATTGTATGTTAGGATGTTCTATCTGTTGCCAGTGCAGCAGACCAAAACCTACCACTGTTTGGTGGTAGCACAGGTAAGAGCTGAAACACAAGCGCTACATTTGCGATCGCTGACTCCGCATCTGAGTCCCGCCGAATTAGAAATCGTCCGTCGAGGCCGTAATGCTGCTTCAGGACGGACTAAGCGGGTTGAACCCCAAATTTATCAACAGGCAACAAGTTTAGAAACTTTAATTGGCTACCTTTATCTTACGGATTTCCCCCGCTTAACCGAATTGTTGCAAAAACTCCATCTAGAGAAATAGTGAGCGACTCAGTCTCAAGATAGGAAAGTCAGCACTTGGGGTTGAGTAAATTCAAAGAACCCCAATCTCCCACTCATAAACTATACCCAAAATTTATATGGCTAACAAACCCAGGAAAATCCAGACTCCTAGCGAAGCGAATCGCGTCAAACCTATAAAATTAAAGGGGAAGCGTGTTATTCCTAGTTCTGTGCGCAGTCCCCGCATCAGTGACAGAGATAGAAAACCTGTTTCCAGAGGCACAAGCCAATATCCCATTAATACCCATTCATCCCCAGGAGGACAATCACCAGAAGATAGTGATCTCATCTACGGTCGCCATCCAGTTTTGACTGCTTTGGAAAGTGAACGGGGATTGAACCGCATCTGGATTACTACTCGTTTACGTTACGACCACCGCTTTCATCATTTACTCTTGCAAGCGAAGGAAAATGGCACAGTCATTGATGAAGTAGAGCCGAGACGCTTAGACCAAATCACCGATCAGGCGAATCACCAAGGTATTGCGGCGCAAGTAGCCCCCCACGCATATATTGAGTTACCTGATTTAATCGCACAGGCGAAATCTGTAACGGATCCTGTAATTGTCGTGGCTGAGGGAATTACCGATCCCCATAATTTGGGAGCAATTATTCGCACTGCCGAAGCCATAGGCGCTCAGGGTTTGGTCATCCCCCAAAGAAGGGCATCAGGAATTACTTCTACTGTGGTCAAAGTGGCCGCAGGTGCTTTAGAAAACTTTTCTGTAGCTAGAGTAGTTAACCTCAGTCGTGCCTTAGAAGAATTAAAAGAGGCGGGATTTTGGATTTATGGTACTGCTAGCACAGCCAGTGAACCCCTGCATACAGTTAAATTTACTGGCCCTATCGTTTTAGTTATTGGTTCGGAGGGCGAAGGGCTGAGTATGCTAACACAGCGCTCCTGCGATGTCTTGGTTTCAATACCCCTGTTAGGCAAAACCCCTAGTCTCAACGCCTCAGTAGCCGCTGGTATGGCGCTTTACGAAATCTATCGCCAAAGGTCATTAAACACTTTGTACCTAGATAAATTACAAAAACCCCTTGAAAAAAACAGGCGTAATTCCCCACCTATAGGAATGTTAGAAGGGGATAAAAGCCGTGTGATCCCGAAAAGACATGGGACTGATGCAACCGGAGGTTGATCACAGAGTGAGGTATTTAAAGAGTCACCAATGGACTCTCCTCCTCTGGACTTTTACTGCAATATATGTAGAATAGTAACATGTGGATATTTGGAGAATTTTAGATTTTAGATATTAGATAGATGAGAAGACAAGCAGTAAAAGTGAAGTTGTACCCTACCAATGAGCAAGTCAAGATACTTGCAGGGCAATTTGGTTGTGCCCATTGGTGGTGGAATTATGGGTTAAATAAATGTATTGAAATCTATAAAGCAACTGGCAAAGGCTGGTCTCAATCTGGTCTAAATTATCTACTCCCCACACTCAAAAAGGATCAAGAAACTGAGTGCCTAAAAGAGTGTTACTCACAGTTTTTGCCATCTGTAAGTCACAACCTTAGTCGTGCATATCAAAACTTGTTTAAAGGTAGAGTAAAATATCCCAGATTCAAATCAAAACACCATTGTCAATCAATTCAATATCCCCTGGGAGCAAAACAAGTTAATGGTTATTGGAAATTTCCGGGTAAGTTGGGTGTGGTTAAAGCAAACATACACCGACCACTAGACGGAACTATCAAGACTGTTACTGTTAGCAAATTCCCATCAGGTAAATATGATGCTTCTGTATTAATGGAATATGAAGGTGTTTATCCCTCGTCTAATGCAGATGATAAGATTATTGGCATTGATTTAGGCATCAGGGATTTTGCTATTACCTATGATGGTGAAAAAGTCTCCAGATATCCCAATCCAAAATACTTAGCCAAATATGAAAAAAAATTTAGTCAAAAAGTAACATATTGCTGCTCAGTTGGGGTAGTTCACAAAAAGACACTAACAGAGTATAAAGAAATGTAAAAGAAAGAACAGCAGTATATCCTTTCCTTTAATATTCAGTACCACATTGATAAATCGGCTACAACTATGCAAACGATTTGGAATAACCTGAAGGAATCATTAACTAATAAGTTCCACAACATGGGTCTAGCCTGGTGGGTGGAAATTGTGACGCAAAATCCCCGGTGTACCTACTACTTCGGTCCATTTTTAAATTCTGCTGATGCTAAACTGGCAATCAAGGGCTATGTAGAAGATTTGGAGGTTGAAGGGGCACAAGGAATACTTGTGAATGTCAAGCGGTGTAAACCAGGTACTTTAACGATTGCTGAAGACTTGGGGGAAAGGATTGACCGCAAAGTAAAGCCTGTCTTTAGCGGTCAGATATAATCAAGATTCAAGGGCTATCATGGTTCTCAGGCTGTTGCTCTGGGAACTATACTTTTGGTATTTTAGATTCGGATTCGACAACGCTGGTATTTGTGTCTTTGGGTATATGACTTGCTAGGGTAAAAATATAAAATAGAATTATGGCAAGAATCCTAATTATTACTTGGAATCACAGATAAACGTAGTTGTAGGAGCACTCTCAAGGATGAAATGCTTGACCGTGAGGAATACATCTAAGTTCATCTGTGGTTTTTTCATGAGAATATAGAAAAGTGTTAATTTCCAGACGGAAAACCTTCCAGGGTCTGTTTGGGGAAGGTGTGAAAGTGTTTCACGCCATTGGTGGATGTTTACTTGTCCCCAAATGTGACCATAGTGTAGTACAACAATTTAGCTTTTAGACTTGCTGAGGAATTATAAAAAGATAACTGTTGCTAATTATTCTAAGATATCCTTAGATAAGTGACAGAATTGCCAAATAAATTAAGCATGAAGCTGGCAGAACGAGTAAGTAAGGTGACCCCTTCTTTGACCTTAGCGATCGCAGCTAAAGCTAAGGCCATGAAGGCTGAAGGAATAGACGTTTGTAGTTTCAGCGCTGGTGAACCAGATTTTGACACTCCGGCCCACATCAAAGCCGCAGCAGCCAAAGCCTTGGATTCAGGTAAAACCAAGTATGGCCCAGCAGCTGGAGAACCAAAGTTAAGGGAAGCGATCGCCCAGAAGCTGAAAACCGACAACGGTCTCAATTATCAGTCGGAGAATGTGATTGTCACCAACGGTGGTAAACATTCTTTATTTAACCTGATGTTAGCCCTGATTGATCCGGGGGATGAGGTAATATTCGGTTCCCCCTATTGGCTAAGTTATCCAGAAATGGTAACCTTAGCTGCTGGGAAGTCAGTAATTCTCACCACAGATGCGACGACGGATTATAAAGTTACCCCAGAACAACTACGTCAAGCAATTACACCCAAGACTAAGTTATTTATTCTTAACTCTCCATCTAATCCTACTGGGATGGTCTACACCCCAGATGAGATTAAAGCACTGGCCCAAGTGATAGTGGATGCAGATATTTATGTAGTGTCGGATGAGATTTACGAAAAGATTCTCTACGATGGCGCAGAACATATCAGCATTGGTTCCCTAGGGGAAGCCATCTTTGAGCGCACCTTGATTAGTAACGGGTTTGCTAAAGCTTATTCTATGACTGGTTGGCGACTGGGTTATTTAGCAGGACCTGTGGAGATTATTCGATCTGCTATTTCCATTCAGGGACATAGTACATCTAATGTGTGTACTTTTGCTCAATATGGAGCGATCGCAGCTTTAGAAAACTCTCAAGACTGTGTAGAATCAATGCGCCAAGCATTCGCCCAGCGGCGACAGGTAATGTTGGATAGACTCAACGCTATTCCTGCATTGAGTTGTAGTAAACCAGACGGTGCTTTTTACTTGTTTCCTGATATCAGTAAAACAGGTCTCAACTCCCTGGAATTCTCTAACGCCCTCTTAGAAACACAGCAAGTAGCTGTCATTCCAGGTATTGCCTTTGGTGCTGATCAAAACATTCGTTTGTCCTACGCCACTGATATGGACACGATTCAAAAAGGAATGGACAGGTTGGAGAAATTTGTGAATTCCCTGGTTTAATCAACGGTATAACCTTACTCCTCAGTCTACCTCACAAGTTTGGCGGGAGTAAGGTCAAAAATTGACATATAATTTAGGCTATTTTAAATACTGGCGCTACCTCAAATCAATTAAGTTTAAGTCTTATAACTTACCAGTAAATCTCAACACTGAACCACCTAAAGCAACTTGTTAACAGCAGCAGTAAACTCTTCATAAGGAGAAACTCCCACAATAGTTTCTGCTAACTCACCATCCTTGAACATTAAAACTGCTGGAATGCTACGCAGACCAAACCTTTTGAAAATTGGCTTGTTATTGTCAACATCTACCTTCACCACCTGAAGGCGACCCTGATATTCCTCAGCGAGTTGTTCCATTAAGGGAGCAATAATACGACAAGGACCGCACCAAGTAGCAGTGAAATCAACAACAACAACTTTTTCACTACCTAAAACAGTATCAAATTCACTACCTTCAACATAAGCAACTGTATCAGTGGACATTAATTAAAGTCTCCTATTAAAACTTAGAGTAAAAACCTAACTGTCAAGACTATACTACTTTGTTGCGAGTTAAGAAACCATCATCTATGACTGGCTTTTTATTTTCATATTATGAAACAAAATCAAAAGACTATAACTTACTCACAGGTCATACATCTAAGTCATATAATTGACATAGACATTCCCCAATGGCCAGATGATCCCCCAGTGGAATTTACCACCGTCGCCAACATCCCAGAGGATGGCTATTACCTGCGGCGTTTGACCATAGGAGAACACAGTGCTACTCACATTAATGCACCCAAAAGTTTTTATCCTCATAGTGTGGGAATTGACCAATACCCAGGTGAGTCCCTAGTGTTACCTGCGGTAGTGATCGACATCTGCGCAGGTGCAATGTTAAATCCTGATTACGCCTTGACTGTTGCTGATGTTGTGACGTGGGAGAAAAAAAATGGTGAAATTCCTCCTGGTAGTTTAGTGTTACTTCATACTGACTGGGACAATAAATGGTTAGATAAAAAGCAATTTTTTAACCGAGATCCTCAAGGAAAGATGCACTTTCCCGGTTTTAGCTATGATGCAACTGAGTTTCTGTTAGAACAAAGACAAATTGCTGGTTTAGGAACTGATACCCATGGGGTAGACCCTGGACAAGATGACAATTTTAACATTAACCGTCTGGTATTAGCACAGCAGAGGATTATTTTGGAAAATCTCACCAATTTGCAGCACTTACCACCAAAGGGTACTACTTTAATCATTGGTGTGTTGAGGTTGCGGGATGGTTCGGGTTCTCCTGTGGGGGTGTTAGCTTTAGTACCTTAGTGGTTTTTACTTCTATGACCTGGATGGTCATAATTTAGAACCTGTACATAAAATTGCAGGAGCAGTCCAGATTGATTAATCTCGACTACTCCTGCTACACCCCTTGCACAATCAAAAGATACCACTGTCAAAACCGGGATGTGTGCCAAATTGCCAAATAACCGTGTTTTCCCCATGCAGTAACTGGGTGAAACACCTGGTTTATTTGTGATTCCTGAAGATGTTGGCTTTCCTTGGTCATATTTTCTCACATAGCTAGAGCGATCGCATTGAGGACTTAGAGGATGTTTGTCAAGTCATGATTAGTGTATCAAATATTTTTAGATCCCCCTAAATCCCCCTTGAGAAGGGGGACTTTGACTCTAGTTCCCCCCTTTTTAAGGGGGGTTAGGGGG
>NZ_JAQMTM010000030.1:0-24958 GCF_028331085.1 Anabaena sp. CS-542/02 | reverse complement strand
GACCATTGTCCGTATAAAATCTTCCTTGTCCACTTTCCTTCCTTGTCTTCGGTGGTCTTGCCTTCACAGATCATATTAAAAACCTACCCTTGTAAGGAAGGGGGTGGGGTCAAACAATAGTTGATACACTAATCATGACTTGACAAAGATCCTCTAATTAATATTTGAAACTTGCCAATTTATCAGGAGGAAATGCGCCATTTTCAGTAATGATGGCTGTAATTAATTCAGCTGGGGTAACATCAAAAGCCGGATTGTAGAAATCAACAGCCCCTGGTGTCAATATAGTATCGCCAACTTGGTATATTTCCCCTGGGTGACGTTCCTCAATGGGAATTTTACTACCATCGGGTAAACTAAAATCCACAGTAGACAAGGGAGCCGCAACAAAGAAAGGTATATGATGAGCCTGAGCAGCGATCGCCACACTATAAGTACCAATTTTATTAGCAGTATCACCATTAGCAGCAATGCGGTCAGCACCCACCACCACAGCATGAATTAAACCCCGTTGCATACAATGGGCAGCCATACTATCAGTAATTACAGTAACTGGAATACCTTCTTGAACACATTCCCAAGCCGTAAGTTTTGCCCCTTGCAAACGGGGGCGAGTTTCGTCAGCAAAGACACGTTCTAATCGTCCCGACTTCCAAGCAGAACGCACAACACCCAATGCAGTACCATAGCCAGCAGTAGCTAACGCCCCCGCATTACAGTGAGTGAGAATTGTCAGCTTTTGTGGGGTTGGGGGTAATGCGGCCAAACCATGGTCACCAATAGCGTGACAGGTTTGTAAATCTTCAGCATGAATAGCTTGGGCTGTTTCCCAGAGCTTTTGTGTAATTTCTGTGACAGTTCCCAGAGTTTCATAAGCAGTTTTCATCATGCGGCTAATAGCCCAAAATAAATTAACTGCTGTGGGGCGTGTAGAACGCAACAAATCGGCGACCTTTTCTAAGCGTTCTAAAAACTCGTGGTGATTTTGGGACTCAATTTCTCTCGCACCAAGATAGATCCCATAGGCGGCCGCCACACCAATAGCTGGCGCACCTCGAACAATCATAGTTTTAATCGCCTGCGCCATGTCTTCACTGCGGTGAATTTGGACGACAGTATACTCATTAGGGAGACGAGTTTGGTCAATGAGGGAAACGGAATTATTCTGCCAAATAACGGGGTAAAGCATGGGAGAAAATTAAGAAGATGGTGGGGATGTATAAGCCTGGTGCCTATTGGGGAAAATAAGCGATAATCATGGCTACTTGGGGTTGATTACGAGCGATGACTTCTGGTGCATAACCCAGAAGTGAAAATAGTTGACTTTTTTGCTCAACAGTCCCATTTAACACCAATAGGTCGTTAGTTTTGAGTAATCGAGAGACTTGACGCACAAAATTACCACGCACCTTTTGAATTGGTGTGTCTGGAGGTGCTGGAATATCTGTAGGTTGCACAGTGGTTTCTCGTACTGGTTCCACTTGTAATAGTTGTAGCGATGCTTTGAGTTCCGTGGCTAGGGCTTTGGCTAATTGGATATTTGCCCCAAAAGAAGTCGCGTAAGTTTGTTGGGTGGTGAACGCTAAAAATACTCGCCTTGTATGCTCAATTGGTAATGGAAACCGAGTTACTAGAACTGGGACTGAACTGCGATTAACAATCTTGTCAATCACACCGCCAAATAAATTTTCTTGATAAGTTGAGTAACCCTTCCAACCGCAAATAATCACACTAGCTTGTTGTTCTTCTGCGACACGAGCAATACCTTTATCAATTGATTCATCAATGCGACCAATGGTGGTAACCTTGGTAACAGCAGCATGAGCAATCATTTCGGCAGTGGATAATAATTGATTTTGTCTAGTCTTATCCTCTGGGGAAATGATGGAATTTTTCTCTAGTAAAATATGTAGGGGTAACAAAGTCCCTTTTGCAGATTTTGCGAGAATAATTGCCAACTGGAGCAAATTATCCTCAGTGCTGGGGTTAGCAACTGGGACTAAAACGCGATCGCCTATGTTGAGGTTGTTGGCTTTTTGACTAGTGAGTTCTCCCTGGTTAAGTTTTTGTCCCCACTGTGCTGTAATCCAAGGAGAAGCAACACAGGTAACTAAAATCATGGCGATGGTGCCATTCACAGTTAACTGGTCAACCAAATCGATTTTATAAGCAACGGTAATAGCCGCGAGAGTGGAAGCAGCTTGAGCCACAGACAGCCCAAACATTACCATAATATTGTCAAAATTCAGTCCAAATAACTTACCAGCACCCCAAGCCGGAATGAACTTGACAATAATGGCAACAGTCACCATGACACCCGATACTAGCAGCGATCGCGGCTCTTGAATCAGAATCCGGGGATTTACCAACATCCCCACAGAAATCAGGAAAAATGGCACAAACAGGGTATTACCGATAAATTGAATCCGATTCATCAGGGGGCTGAGGTGAGGTATTAGTTGAGTAATAGCAACCCCTGCTAAAAAAGCTCCAATAATTGGCTCAATTTGGACTAATTGTGCTCCGTAGGAAACCACAAACAAAGTAGCTAAAACAAAAGTAAACTCTGCCCCTTCGTCGTGTCCAAAGCGCTGAAAAAACCAGCGTCCCACACGGGGAAGACCCCAAAGTGTGAGAAAAGTGTAGGTAATCAGCGAGGGAATGAGGAACAGCCAGAACCCCAGGGTTAAATTACCTTCATGTGCCCTCACCACCACCGCCAATACTAAAAGTGCCAGAATATTGGTGATTAAAGTCCCCCCCAGAGTGGTAGTCATTACCTGCGATCGCATAATACCCAGTTTGCTTGCTATAGGTAATGCTAAAAGAGTATGAGAAGCGAAACATGATGCCACAAGAATACTTGGCAATAAATCGTAGCCGATGGACATCATGGCAGCAGCACCTAAAATCATAGGTACTAGAAAGGTAGCTAATCCAAAGATAACCGCCTTATCAGCGTTGTATTTCATGTCATCCAGGCTAGTTTCCAGACCTGCCATGAACATAAGAAATAATAAACCTACTGTACCCAGTAGTATAATGGTGTTATCTCGTGCCAACAATCCCAGGCCATTGGGACCGACTACAACCCCAGCCAAAATTAACCCCACAATCCCAGGTAGTCGAATTTTCTCAAATAACAGGGGAGCGATGAGCATAATCCCCAAAATCATCAGAAATACCGGTACTGGGTCTTTGATGGGTGTTGATATCAGGGTAGTCATTAATAAATTATTCATATCCTGCCCTAGGGTTGCGATAGCGCGATCGCTGCTACAAGCAGATCGCATCTGGATTTTACATCACTTACGCAAAATACCCGTCAAACTCTAATTTCTCCGTTTCTTCTGTGCCTGTGGTGGTTTATTCTTCGGTGAGTTTTGCGTAAGTTCTATTTTAGAAGGTCAGTAGCTACTATCTTATTGACCAGTAAGCGAGACCTGAGCCAATGGCTTTTAGACATGGGGATAAGTCGGTAGCGACTTTAGTCGCATTAGAACGATTGATTGGCTTTAGCCACATTCAAGATTGCATGAAGTAATTTATGCAATCTTTATTGAAACTTCATACTATTATACAGGACGATGCTGTATAATAAAGACATGAGTCAAGAATATAAATCAAACAAAAATATTACCTACTCTTGTAAGTATCATGTGGTTTGGTGTCCAAAGTATCGTAGAAAGGTTTTGATCCATGGTGTTGATGTCCGTCTTAAGGAAATCATATTAGAAGTCGCTAATGAGTTTAACAGTGAGGTGATCGAAATGGAAGTCATGCCAGATCATGTACATCTGCTAATTGAAGCAGATCCACAGTTTGGTATTGCAAAAGTCGTTCGTTATATGAAAGGACGCTCATCAAGGTTTCTTAGACAAGAATTTCCTTGGCTAAAGTCTAGGTTGCCAACGCTTTGGACAAATAGCTATTTTGTGTCTACTGTGGGTGGCGCACCGTTGTCAGTAATTAAAGAATATATCGAAAATCAAAAAAATGTCTAATTACGGATGCCAACAACATTTAATTAATCCTAATAAGGATTTATCTGCTGTTCTAGAATTTTTGTGCGGTGAATCAGCTAAACTTTCTAATTGTGGGACTTATTATGCAAGACAATTGTATTTTAAAGCTGGTAAGATACCTGGAAAATACGACTTACATAAATTATTGAAAAGCAACGTACATTTTCAGGCAATGTACTCACACGTTGCTCAACAATGCTTAACTACAGTCGCAGAATCTTTTAAATCATTCATTGGATTACTGAAAGGAATTAAAGAAGGAACAGTTGAACAATGCCCTAGACTTCCTGGATACCGGAAAGGTGGACTAGCTCTTGTCACTTATCCAAAAGCAGATGTCAAACTTAAAGACGGACTTTTAAGGTTTCCCCTTGGCACTAAAGTAAAAACCTGGTTTGGATTAGATGCGTTTTACTTGCCAATGCCGTCAAATCTTGAGTTTAAAAGCATTAAAGAGTTGAGAATTTTACCAAGAAACAAATGCTTTTACATCGAATATATTTATAAACAACCTGATATGAGCGTTGAATTAGATAAGTCTAGAGCTTTAGGAATAGATCATGGTATAAACAATTGGTTAACTTGTGTATCTAATGTTGGGACAAGTCTTATTATCGATGGAAAACACCTTAAGTCAATGAATCAATGGTACAACAAGCAAATTGCTACTATCAAAGAGAATAAAACCCAAGGATTTTGGAATGATAAACTAGCACATATAACTGAAAAACGCAATCGTCAAGCTAGGGATGCTATCAATAAAGCTGCAAGATTAGTAATTAATCATTGCCTGAACAACAATATTGGCACAATTGTATTTGGATGGAATAAAAAACAAAAAGATAATGCTGATATGGGGAGAATCAATAACCAAAAATTCGTTCAAATCCCATCGGCTAAATTAAAGAACCGCATTGAACAATTGTGTAATCAATACAAAATTCAGTTTGTAGAAACAGAAGAATCATATACCTCAAAGGCATCATTTTTGGATAGTGATATGCTACCTACATTTCGTGCAAAACCGGAAGGGTGGCAATCATCAGGAAAACGTCTTAATCGTGGATTGTTTAGAACAGCTAAAAATATTTTATTAAATGCTGATGCCAATGGGGCTGCTAATATTTTAGTTAAAGTAGCGATAAAGCTAGGTTTAAACCTAAGTGGAATCAGTAGGGTGTCTTTGATAGCACCATTGAAAGTTCGTTTGTGGACTATTCAAGAATCCCCCGGCTTTTAGCCGTGGGGAGTATCAAGTCAGTCCCAATACAGAATCAAGATGCGAAAAAAAGGTGAGTTATCCTCACCTTATTAATTAATCAATGCAGTTAGTTTGCATCATGTCATCTTGATTAACCGGAGATGATATCAGTCCCTATCGCCCTAGATAACATTAGATGCTTGCTTTTGAAAGAAAGCAGCCATAACTCTTTCAGCTATTTGACGACTAGTTAAACCTAATTCGGCCTTAGATTCTTCCGGTGTGGCATGATCTACTAAAATATCGGGTACACCAATACGCTTGACAGGAACCACAACATCAGAATCTAGTAGTGCTTCGGCCACAGCAGAACCAAAACCACCCATAACACAGCCTTCCTCCAACGTGACAACGCGGCCGATTTGCTTGGCCAGGGGTACAATTAATTCCGTATCCAAGGGCTTGACAAAACGCGCATTGATCACAGTTGCCTCGATGCCATGTTCACTGAGCATTTGGGCTACTTGCATACTAGGATGTACCATGGTGCCGTAGCCGATAATTAAAACATCATCGCCGTTACGAAGGATTTCCCCCTTACCGATATCTAAAGGTTCCCAGCCTTCTTCCATGAGCGGAACACCGTAGCCGTTACCACGGGGATAGCGCATGGCAATTGGTCCACTGGTGTAGTTAATACCAGTTACCATCATGCGTTGTAGTTCCGCTTCGTCCTTAGGTGCCATCATGACCATATTAGGAATACAGCGCAGATAGGCAATATCATACATACCTTGGTGGGTAGGTCCATCGGCACCGACAATTCCCGCCCTGTCTAAACAGAAGAACACAGGCAAGTTTTGAATACAAACATCATGAATGATCTGGTCGTAAGCCCGCTGGAGGAAAGTTGAGTAAATCGCCGCCACAGGGCGCATTCCTTCACTGGCTAAACCCGCACATAGGGTAACGGCGTGTTGTTCAGCGATACCCACATCGATATATTGATTGGGTAGTTTAGCCTGGAGTTTATCTAAACCCGTTCCCGTAGCCATTGCAGCTGTAACCCCAATAACTTTGGGGTTTTGTTCCGCGAGTTTAACTAATGTGTGGGAAAAGACTTTGGCATAGGAGGGAGGTTTGGGCTTGGTAGAGGGAATAGCTTTCCCTGTGGTCAGGTTAAATGGACTTTGGGCATGGTAGCCTACTTGGTCTTTTTCGGCGATTTCATAGCCTTTGCCTTTAACGGTAATCACATGCACTAAAACAGGCCCTGTCATCTCATGGGCTTGGTGGAAGGTCGCAATTAATTCCTCTAGATTATGACCATCTACGGGGCCAATATAAGTAAAACCTAGTTCTTCAAAGACTGCGCCTACCTTGGGAACTGCTAAACGCTTCATTCCTTCTTTGATGCGTTCGAGTTCGGGAGATAAAGATTCACCAACAAAGGGAATCTGTTTAAACTGTTCCTGAAAATTATCTGTAATAAACTGCACTGGTGGACTGAGGCGCATTTTATTCAGGTAACGGGGAATTGCTCCGACGTTGGGAGAGATGGACATCTCATTGTCGTTGAGAACAACTAGCAGTTTAGTTTTAGGTAAGTGTCCTGCATGGTTGATGGCTTCTAAAGCCATTCCTCCAGTTAAAGCACCATCACCAATTACGGCTACTGATTTAAATTTTTCTCCTTTCAATTCTCCCGCTAATGCCATACCCAGAGCAGCGGAAATACTGGTAGAAGCGTGTCCAGCACCAAAGTGATCAAATTTGCTCTCACACCGCTTGAGATAACCTGCAATGCCATCTTTCTGTCTGAGGGTATGAAAGTTGTTGTATCTTCCGGTAATTAGTTTATGGGGATAAGCTTGATGTCCTACATCCCAAATGACTTTATCCCGATCCAAGTCCAGTGTCTGGTAAAGTCCTAGTGTTAACTCTACAACTCCTAAACCAGGCCCTAGATGTCCCCCACTTGTTGCTACGGTTTGTAGGTGCTTGTCTCGGATCTGGCGGGCGATTTGTTGCAATTGCCGGATTGACAAACCATGCAACTGGTTAGGATGGGTGATTTCACTCAGATGCATATTATAGGGTGTTCCTCTCTAAACTCTACTTCTATCATTTTTTAATTTTCCCACGGTGGGGATGTCTCTGGAATGATTTAGTCACAATTATTCTCCCTCGTCATTTTTCTGCAGGTGGGATCACATCGGGTGTGAGTGACATTTCTAGTTGTGGTTGCTGTCTTTGTAAATATTGACTCAATACATAGGCCATATCTCCACGGGTCATAGGCCGTAATGGTAAGATGTTATTTTGGTCGTCTGTATTGATCAATCCTTCGGCCACTACTGTGGCGATCGCCTTCCTAGCCCATACTGGAATTGATTCTGCATCTGGATGCTGATCAAGTATTTCATTTACGATGTCGTCACCAAACTGAAATACACCATAAGCTTGGGCAAAAATCGCTAACGCCTCTGCCCTGGTCACCCTTTGATTAGGGAAAAATAAATTACCCCGATATCCTTTCATAATATCGGTTTTAAGCACTGTCTGAATGTCCTTAAACGCCCAATGGGAGGGAGGAACATCTGGGATATTTTTAACCTCTCGTCCTTTAACTGTTTCCCTTTGATCTAGGTTGAATACTTTGACTAAAATTGCCGCCAATTCCGCCCGACTTATCATCCTTTCTGGATAAAATTTGCCATCTGGTGAATTGGCCATTAACTTAGCTGCAATCACTTGTTGAATTGCTGGGGATGGCAAGTTATCACTAGGTTCTACCGCTCTAGCTACACTTAATGTTAAGTTGTGTAGTAGTAATACTAAGGAAAGAGTAGCTAGCAAGTTTCGCTGATTTCTCATGATGTTAATTGGGCTATTCTGCATCTATAAATAGCTGAGAGCATCACCTGGTTGGGTGAGTCTCAAAATCTTAACTTCGGTTGGTTGACGCATTTTCAATTGATTAAGTTGCCATGATTTTCAGTCAATAACTAGTCGGGTGGTTTTAGTCAATCAATCATTTTGTACTAAGGTATATGTACAATTTTTCTAATTATAATTTCATCAAACTTGATCTGGTTTTGATTAATTTAGTCACTAGTCATTACTGCTTGAGGGTGCATACCCCAGCAGTGGCTACTGAAAATTTAACCCTGAATAGCCGAAATCATAAGTAAGTAACCATTGCAACAAATACAAAAGTAATTGTACGGTGGATTAACTGTGAGACCCAAACCAAATAAATATTATAACCTGTAGTCTATAAATCATGTGGCTTGCGGAAATGATGGGGAATTTTGCCTGAGTGAATTGGGAATTGACTAGGATGTAGTATAGTCGGCCGTGATAGACCATTTAGTCAATATTTCAGGAGTTTTGGGATGAGTGCAACAGCAGACCCCGTGAAGTTGATGAAGCAAGAAGTTGGCAAAGCGGCTGCCGCCCTGGTAAAATCAGGCTCAATTGTCGGTTTGGGTACAGGGTCAACCACAGCTTATACAATTCAGTTTTTAGGCGATCGCCTCAAATCTGGTGAACTTAAAGATATTGTGGGTATTCCTACCTCTTTTCAATCAGAAGTCCTAGCCAAAGAATACGGCGTACCTCTGACCACCTTAGATGCTGTTGACCATATTGATATTGCCATTGATGGGGCTGATGAAGTAGACCCCAACAAAAATTTAATTAAAGGCGGTGGTGCAGCCCATACCCGCGAGAAGGTAGTAGACTACCTGGCAAATCAATTTATCGTTGTAGTAGATGCTGGTAAATTAGTAACCCGCTTGGGTTCTTCTTTCGCCGTACCGGTAGAAGTTATACCGATGGCTATTACCCCTGTTACCAACGCCATTAAAAAACTCGGTGGTAAACCTGAACTCCGCATGGGTGTAAAAAAGGCAGGACCAGTCATTACAGACCAAGGTAATATGGTATTAGATGTCAGGTTTGATTCTATTGATGACCCTGTTTCCTTAGAAAAAACACTGAATAATATTCCTGGTGTCTTGGAAAATGGTATCTTTGTCAACTGTGCAGATGTAGTGTTAGTGGGCGAAGTTAAAGACGGTCAGCCTTTAGTACGACAACTTTAAGGCTAATGTGGGGAGTCGGGGAGATAATTACCCCTTCCCCATGTCCTCCGGGTTACTTACTTAATATAAATTACACATTTACTTACGCTTCCTGAGCATAAGGCAACCTGGTAAAATCAGATGATGACAAAACTGATATCCTCCGTAATTCCTCCTTGCACCTGGAGTCGTCCCATCGGTTTGGGTTGGGACAAGCCCTATACCGTCCGTTATGCTAGTAATATTGATGATGGACCCTGGCACGGTATGCCTTTGGGTGGCTTTGGTGCAGGTTGTATCGGACGATCTTCACGAGGAGACTTTAATCTGTGGCATATTGACGGCGGTGAACATACGTTTCAAAATATCCCCGGTTGTCAATTTAGTGTGTTTGAGTCCGATGATAAATTTTCTCAAGCTTATGCTTTGGCTACAGAAGCGCCGGAAAATTCTAGTCTCCAGGAGTGGAAATGGTATCCAGCATCGACACAGACACAGGAAACAGGAACTTATCACGCCCTATATCCCCGGAGTTGGTTTGTCTACGAAAATGTATTTCAAGCAGGGTTAACCTGTGAGCAGTTTTCCCCAATTTGGGCAGAGAATTATCAAGAAACTAGCTACCCTGTAGCAATTTTTCATTGGAATGCTCATAATCCCACAAATGCACCTATAACTTTAAGTATTATGCTCACTTGGGAAAATATGGTGGGCTGGTTTACTAATGCGCTGAAGTCCCCAGAAGTGAGAATACGCGATGATGGTAGTCCGGTTTATGCATATCAGCCACTTTTAGGTAAGAGTCAAGGTAATTACAATTTTATAGCTGAAAACGCAGAATATTTCAGTTGTATTTGTAGCCAAGTAAGTGGTGATAATCCAGTAGCAGAAGGTGATGGGAGTTGGTGTATTGCGACTATTAAACATCCCATGGTAGAAGTATTCTACCATACTCGCTGGGATCCGGCGGGGGCGGGGGAAGATGTATGGCAAAGCTTTACTGTAGATGGTTCTTTGCCTAATTATCAAGATACAACTCCTGCATTAGAAAATACACAAATAGGGGTAGCGATCGCAGTCCGGTTTACTCTGCAACCAGGAGAAAGTTTAGCAATTCCCTTTGTTGTGTCTTGGGACTTTCCGGTAACAGAATTTGCATCTGGGATTAATTATTACCGCAGATATACAGATTTTTTTGGTCGGAGTGGTAATCATGCTGGGGCGATCGCCTCTACAGCCCTAACAGAATATCAAACCTGGTATAAAAAAATTCAAGCCTGGCAACAGCCAATTATTGACCGCCAAGACCTACCAGACTGGTTGAAAATGGCTCTATTTAATGAGCTATATGACCTAACGAGCGGCGGAACTCTGTGGAGTGCAGCCTCAGAACTTGACCCCATGGGTCAGTTTGCGGTGCTGGAGTGCTTAGACTATCGCTGGTATGAAAGTCTAGATGTGCGCTTGTATGGTTCCTTTGGGCTATTACTCCTGTTTCCTGAACTAGAAAAATCAGTGCTGCGAGCATTTGCTAGAGCAATTCCCCATAGTGATACTCATCAGCGGGTGATCGGCTATTATTATACCATTGGATCCGAGCAAACAACCGCATCTCGCAAAGTGGCAGGGGCAACACCCCATGATTTGGGCGCACCTAATGAGCACGTTTGGGAAAAAACTAATTATACCTGCTATCAAGACTGTAATTTGTGGAAGGATTTGGGAAGTGATTTTGTCTTACAAGTATACCGGGATTTTTTGCTCACAGGTGCTGAGGATGTGCAGTTTTTAGCAGATTGTTGGGAGGGAATTGTGCAGACCCTCGACTATCTCAAGGCTTTTGATTTGGATGGTGATGGGATTCCTGAAAATTCTGGCGCACCTGACCAAACTTTTGATGATTGGCGGTTGCAAGGTGTGAGTGCTTATTGTGGGGGTCTGTGGTTGGCGGCTTTGGAGGCGGCGATCGCTATTTGTGATATTTTGTTAAACAACCACAGAGGTACAGAGAAAACAGAGGAGTTAAAAGCTAGGTATCAGCTTTGGTTAACCCAGTCTATGCCTGTGTATCAAGAAAAACTTTGGAATGGTAAGTATTTTCGGTTAGATAGTCAGAGCGGTTCGGATGTGGTGATGGCTGACCAGTTGTGTGGACAGTTTTATGCACGTTTATTGGGATTGCCAGACATTGTACCATGCGATCGCGCTTTATCTGCCTTACAAACTGTTTATGAGGCTTGCTTTCTCAAATTCGGTCATGGTGAATTTGGTGCTGCTAATGGTGTTCTTCCTGACGGTTCACCAGAAAACCCCAATGCTACCCATCCCCTGGAAGTTTGGACAGGAATTAACTTTGGTCTGGCGGCTTTTCTCGTCCAAATGGGGATGCAGGATGAAGCTTTGAAGTTAACAGGTTCTGTGGTAAGGCAAATTTACCATAATGGCTTACAGTTCCGCACCCCTGAAGCTATCACCGCATCTGGTACCTTCCGGGCTAGTACTTATCTGCGGGCTATGGCTATTTGGGCAATTTACCTAGTTATTACCGCCAAAGAACACAATTATAAATAATACTTATTTATAACAGATATCAATTAATACTAATATACTGAACTTAATAGTATATCATATCAGCCCAACAATTTTACTCCCATGAGTAAAGATTTGTTATTAGTCTGAATCACCTCACAGAGTCAAGTTGTCTTTTCCCAGCTTTACTTAATCGGTAACGAAAAATACATAAAAAAAAATACAGATGTTTTAGTATAATGGGTTTGATGCCATTCGGTCTCCACCTTAACAACTCAGTATCTGGAATTTTTGGTTTTATTTTCCGGGTATTCCATGAACTAAAAGAACATATAACTAGGGTTAAAAAAGATTTCCCATACTTAGGGATAGCAACTGTTATCTACCAAAATATAAAGAATTAATCAATTTTTAATTCAACCATTCGACACATGGGAATAAATTCCCTATGACCAACTGTTTATCTTCGATCTTGATCTTAGTGCTGAATCATATCATATCTGTTTATCAAATACCCATGTCAAAAAAATACCAGGAAATCAAATTTACCTAACGACAATGCTCTGAAAGCTAGAGCTAAAAGATACATAATTAACTGACCAGAGAAAGCTATTTAAATTAACAGTTATAAGATACAAAAGGCTGGAAAACTGTATCTACCAATATCCGTATTCAGCGATGAACAGACTTTTAGCTTAATGTCAGTTTATCAAAAGCAACATCATGTCAAATGTAGTGGAAATCTCAAGTTAAGGAAGAAGTTTACAGATGGAACCGGTAGATGTTTTTTTAAACTACTATTTAGCTTTTTATAAAATGTCAACTTCTAGAATAAGTAATTTACCAGATATAACCATTTTTGTATACTGCTTGCAGCAACTTTTTATCTTGTTTATGTTCACTGGAAATGTAAAAACTAAAACTATTATCAATTGGATTACAGTTACCTGTTAACATAACTCTCTTCCCTGAAGTAAATTCAATTAAAATTTGAAATCAAAAAAAAAGCAATTAATTTAGACTAGTTTCATGAGAGAGGAGTAAAAGCATGAATCAAGATATTTCTGGAATTAGTAGCAACTTCAGTAAACCAATGAATCCTCAACAATTCGATCAAATAGTAGAAGCGATTCTTGCTGGTAAGTATTCCTGGGCTTGTGTTTTAATGCTACGTATAGTTGGTTACAATCCTTTACATTACATTCCCTATCGAACCTACAATCGATTACTCAAGGAAAATACCCGTAGTCAAAATATAAAAAATGAAAGTTCCGATATTAATCCTTCATCTAGATGTTTAAGCAAAATGAAAGACATTGCTTAACTTGAGGTGCTGCAAAAGCAAACAAGCGAAATTCATGGTAGTGGTTTGGGTAAATACTCACCACTACAAGTTTCATCCTAGGGATGGATACTTGAAATAGAAAAAATAGATCCTGATAAATATATCTTTATATTGCCGAAGATAGATGCACAGATATAATTTAATTTTTATAATCCGTTCTTGAGTCAAATTTACTTGACAAATATTTTAATCTAGAAGTATACACTATAGATTGAGAAGTCGTATTTTATGTCCGGAATTGAATAAATCTGTAAATTTATTACAGACAAAATTAATTATTAATTTCACTTAAAGATATAATCGATCTTGAGTAAAGATTTAACTTTTTTTCTCAAAACCCTTGACTGTATTTAGGAAAATTTCTAAAAGGATAACAGTAGGTTAAGACAAGAGATTGAATAACCGTCACTTTTTTTCATTGGACTTATTTTTCAGATTAATCGAAATCTGCTGATGAGATATTAGCTAATATTAGGCTAGTCTAGGAAGTAGATTTGTATTCACAACCTGACCTTAGCTGCTTCTAGGTTCCATTTTTTTATGGGACAAGTTTACACCACATTTTTGGTAATGGAAAAAAAACCAGTTGAAATGTCTTGAGGTTGATATATCAACCTGTATGGCTAGCATAAAAGCTAACAGTAACATCCTCAAAATAGGAGTTATAGAAAGACTCGAAATTACTTACCGACGAGCATCAACCAAGATAACTGGTTGAAGTCACTACCAATATCACACCAAGTTATCAGGGTTAGCCAGTGAGTAGTTTACTGGTTTGAGCTATCTTACCGGAAATTGTTGTTTATGACATGAGACAACAGCTATGCTTGCTTCATATTTTGTCAGGTTTGCTTACTACTACTTACTAACTATCTATGGTTACGCCACACAAGCTATGGCTCACACCACAAGAGCGCAGTTTTTGACTAAGAATGTGTTGACTGGGAAAAATAGAAAAATTCCGTGATTTATCGGTATATTTTTGATTACTACTCTGATGGGGAGCCGATGAACATAGTCAAAAATTGTGGGTTTTAACTATTTTTAGAACCCACAAATTAGTGACCATAGCATAGTAAAAATACCAAGTATTGTACATCAATTAAATAGTTAATTAGCTGGTAATTGCTAATTAATATTGCAGTTATCAAGCCTGACTTATAGAGGTTTGACTATAGCTGCAAGTGATTAAAATGCCCAACCTTTCAATAAATGATAACTGGTAATAGATATGTCACACTCTCTTAGTCAAAGCGAAACTTGGGAAAACTATAACCTGCAAAATATCCAAGAAGGTAAATTTTTAACTCATTTTCAAAGAAAGGCTTTGCTCAAAAGCTTACAAAGTGATTTACAGCCAGAATATCGGCGGCGCATTGAAATTATGTTGTTAGCAGATGTTGGTAAATCTCAAAGCCAAATCTGTGAAATAATAGGCTGTTCTCAGGAAATGGCACGCTACTGGATTGGTTTAGCAGAAGCAGGTTTAGGACACAAATGGAATGAGCGACCCATCGGTAGACCTAAAATTGTCAGTGCTCAGTATTTGGATCGCTTGAAAGAATTGGTCACCCATAGCCCTCGTGATTATGGCTATGCATTTACCTATTGGACAGCCCAATGGTTAAGCAAACATTTAGCTAACGAATTTAACATTCAAATTAGCGATCGCCACATTAATCGCTTGCTCAAACAAATGGGACTATCAACCAAACGTAAAACTTCCCACCCACTGGAAACTGAGCAACCCAAGGATCCTGGGATTAAGATATGCGACTTGCAATGTCACTGGTGAAACTAATTTCCATTGGTCATTAAATCTGATTCAGACCAATCAATAATTCTGTCTTGGAGGTCAGGAAATGACATCAGCGTTTTCCCCAGAATACTTAGCGCAACAACTTATCCAAAGCTTAGGTGAGTCGCTGTCAGAAACAGAAATTGAAAGATGCTTAATTGGCGTGGAAATTGTCCAACCAGCAGTAGCCAAGCAATTTTGGCAATCAACAACCGCGCCGAATGGCATATATATCGTCCTTGGGGGTAAGGTCAGACTTTTAGATACCTCGAATAACTTAATTACTACCCTGACAACTGGAGCATCATTTGGCGAACTGACCTTATTTACAGAAGAAGAATTTAGTCCTTATGTGGCTAGAGCTTCTGTGAATTTAAAACTGGCTTATTTTCCCCAAGCCTCATTACAAGAGGCGATTCGCAAACATCCGAGCATTGGCGATCGCCTCAGACAACGTGCCCAACTGTGGGATTTGCTGTTGTTATGTTGCCAAAGCGCCCTAGTTCCTCACAACGGATCTGTAGAAGATATACTCAAAGCTCTAGCTTTATTTAAGCCTCACACTGTAGAAGGGGACTCACTCCCTGTTAAACTCTTCCAAGATACCAAACTTTGGCTATTACATCACGGAGAACTACAGCACAGTGATGGACGCAGATTAACACCGGGAAATATCTATATACATCCCCAGCAGGAAAATTGGCGCGGGACTCCACCCATCACAATTTACACCCTAAAAAATGCGAATTGGCAACTAGCATTAGAATTTTGGCCGCAATTGGCTGAGTTATCGCAACAGCGCCAAGAGGTTCTTCTAGAAGCAACTACCCCCAAGAGAACCCCACAATTACCACCACCAGATCCCACACCGAAAAAAAAGCAAAAACGAGCTTATTTTCCCAGTCCCAGGGTTCAAGTTGGCCATTGGTGGGGACGTTTAAGTAAGCGGTATCCATTCTTCGAACAACAAAGCGCTGCTGACTGTGGGGCTGCTTGCTTAGTGATGATTAGCCGCTATTGGGGTAAGCGCTTGAGTGTGAATCGACTGCGGGATTTAGCTAACATCAATCGTACCGGTGCTACACTTCGGGGTTTAACAACTGCGGCGGAAAGTATAGGTTTTACTACCCGTCCCGTCAAAGCCAGCTTGGATAAATTAGCACAACAAACCTTACCCGCCATCGCCCATTGGGAAGGCAAACACTATATTGTTGTCTATGAAATCAGCAAAAAGCACGTGATTGTCGGTGACCCCGCCTTTAGCCAACGCACCCTCACCCATGACGAATTTAAGGCTGGTTGGACTGGTTACGCATTGTTATTACAACCTACAGCGCAGCTGAAAGAAACTGAGGAAGACAGTACACAATTCTGGCAGTTGTTTGAATTAGTCAAACCCCATTCTAAAGTGCTGCTAGAAGTCTTTGTAGCTTCGGTATTCATTCAGGTATTTGGACTGGTGACACCGTTATTAACTCAGTTGTTATTAGACCGAGTACTGGTGCAGCGTAGCACTCTGACATTAAACGCAGTGGGGTTCGGGTTGCTGATTTTTGGCTTATTCAGTGTGATGATCAATGGACTGCGGCAATATCTCCTAGATCACACAGCCAACCGCATCAGCGTGGCTTTACTGGTGGGTTTTATTAAACACACCTTCCGCTTACCTTTAGCCTTTTTTGAATCCCGCTACGTTGGTGATATTATTTCCCGGGTTCAAGAAAACTATAAAATTCAGCGCTTCCTCACCGGAGAGGCTCTGTCTATTACCTTGGATTTGCTGACAGTGTTTATCTACGTGGGGTTGATGTTTTGGTATAGTGCACCCATGGCATTATTGAGTTTAACCATTATCCCACCATTCTTTATTTTGGCACTGGTGGCTACACCTTTCTTTCGGCGCATTAATCGGGAGGCTTTTAATGCTACAGCCAACGAAAATAGTTATCTGATTCAATCCCTTACTGGTATTAGCTCCATTCGCTCAATGGCTATTGAACAAACAGTACGCTGGCATTGGGAAGAGCTATTAAACAATGTGATTAAAAAGACCTTTGCAGGGCAGATAATTAGCAACAAAATGCAGCTTTTTAGCTCCGGGATTGAAACTCTAGTAACTACTGGTTTGCTGTGGTTTGGGGCATGGTTAGTTATTCAAAATGACCTGACAATTGGGCAGTTAGTGGCTTTTAATATGTTATTGGGTAACATCATTCGCCCATTTCAAAGGTTAGTTGTTTTGTGGAATCAGTTCCAGGAAGTTGTTATTTCTAGCGAACGCATTAATGATGTTTTGGAGGCTGAACCGGAAGAGGATTTACAGCATCAACCCCGCCAATTTTTACCGAGGTTACAAGGTCATATTAAGTTTGAAAATGTCACTTTCCGTTATCACCCAGAAAGTGATATTAATGTCCTGGAAAATCTCAGCTTTGAAATCTTACCTGAGCAAACTGTAGCGGTAGTTGGGCGTAGTGGTTCAGGAAAAACAACCCTCACGAAGATGATATTAGGGCTATACCTGCCGACAGATGGCAAAGTATTAATTGATGCCCAAGATGTGACTAGTATTTCTTTACGATCGCTGCGATCGCAAATTGGTGTTGTTGATCAAGATACCTTCTTATTTGGCGGTACAATCCGGGAAAACATCAGTATTGCTCACCCAGAAGCCACCCTAGAGGAAATTATTACAGCCGCAAGTTTAGCCGGAGCGGATGAATTTATCAAGCTGCTACCCACCGGTTACGAAACTCAAATTGGTGAAGGTGGGGGGATGTTATCTGGTGGACAACGCCAACGCCTAGCGATCGCCCGCGCTTTACTGGGAAATCCCCGCTTATTACTCTTAGATGAAGCCACAAGCCACCTTGATGCGGAATCTGAGCGAATTATCCAAAATAACCTGAAAACCATCCTCAAAGGGCGCACAAGTCTAATTATTGCCCATCGCCTGTCCACGGTGCGTCATGCTGACCTCATCCTGGTTTTAGATCGTGGCTTACTCGTGGAAAGCGGGACTCACGATGAATTAATTGCTAGAAGAGGTCATTACTTTTATCTCAACGAGCAACAACTGGGAGCAACAGCGCCAACAGCTTAAAAACCTGGGAAACTGCCAATTTCACAGGAGAATTTGTCCACGAAAAATTCTCCTGGACAGTAAACGGTTGAATTACTTATGCCAAACCCATCTCAACATTTATCATCTATACTTGCAAAATCACAGCAAGACTCAGCCCTGAGCTCTAGCTTGGGTGGGGTGAATCACCAGGTTGAAAATTCTAGTGCTGTTGTTGATGATCAGACACAGGTAGAAACCCAAGCCAATGATTGGTTTTACGGTACAGAAGAACTGCTGGATGCTTTGCCAAAACTCTGGACACGTTCCCTACTGTACTTTCTGGTGGGATTTACCACTATTATTTTACCTTGGTCGATGCTCACGAAAATTGATGAGACAGGCAGCGCTAGAGGGCGTTTGGAACCCCAAGGAGCGACCTATCAGTTAGGAATTGCAGTTCCGGGAACCGTGAAGGCTGTCAATGTTCACGAAGGCGCTATAGTCAAAGCTGGTGAGGTTTTGCTAGAGTTGGATTCTGAGGTCTTAGAAACAGAATTGCAGCAAAGACAGACACAGCTACAAGGACAGCGCGATCGCCAAGCCCAATTAAAGCTGCTGAAAAACCAATTGATGTTAGCCATTAATATTCAAGAGCAACAAAATCAAGCTCAAGAATTAGAAAAAATGTCTCAAGTCCATCAGGCGCAGCAAAATCTGGATGCGAGGCGGAGTGTGTATAACTTACAGAAGTTAGAAAGACAGGCTTTAGTTGAGCAGGCTCGCCAAAACATTAATTCTACCCAAACAACTGAAAAGTTAGTTAAGAATCGTTTTGACACAGATTTGACAGAAGTTGCACGCTATCGTCAATTGTTTGACCAGGGTGCAATTCCCCAAACCCAACTTGTGCAACTACAAAAGACAGCAGAGGAAAGCCAACGCTTGCACTTACAAGCGCAATCTGATGTTACTTTAGCTCAACTGCGTTTAAAAGAGGAAACCAGTCGCTATCAGGCGACTATGAATCAAGCTGTAGCCGATATTCAGCAAGCAAAACTACGCCTACAAGAACAGCAAGGTAGTTATCAAGGTGTCGTTCAAGCCGGTAAATTAGCACTACTCAGAAGCCAGGAACAACTTAAGGATATGGACGGCCAAATTAGTACCCTGGAAACAGAAATAGCTCAAACTAAGAGCCAAATTGAGTCCTTACAGATTCAACTTCAACAACGAGTAGTGCGATCGCCCATTGATGGTATAGTTTTTCAGTTACCTGTGACTAAACCAGGCCCTGTGGTAGAACCAGGACAAATCATTGCCCATATTGCGCCTCAAGATAGTAAATTGATTCTCAAAGCCCAGATACCCAGCCAACACAGTGGTTTCTTAGAGGAGGGAATGCCAGTGAAAATCAAGTTTGATGCTTATCCCTACCAAGATTATGGCGTGACGGCAGGGCGTGTGAGTTGGATTGCACCTAACTCCAGAGTTCAGTCTCACAATCAAGGCAATATAGACACTTATGATTTAGATATCACCCTAGATCAACTTTATGTGCAAGCTGCTAACCAGCGCGTTAATTTAACCCCTGGTCAGACCGCCACCGCAGAGGTAGTTATCCGTCAGCGTCGAGTTATTGATTTCATCTTAGATCCGTTTAAAAAATTGCAACAAGGGGGACTAGAACTTTAGTTACAGCAGTTTGCAAGTAAATGGGGTACAAATATTGGTGCTAAAACTCTTGTGAGGTGTGCATTCTAACCGCCACTGTGTACGGCGAAAACCAAAAGGGTTTACCCCACAATAACCCTCCCATTATTAAGGGAAGGGGACTAGATTCACCATTTTTACCATGGAATATTACCCCTATTTCTCTAGTTTAAAACCTAGAAAAATAGGGCGTATATCTGTATTTTTTAATTTAAACAAAGATGATAAACAATGGTGAATAATTAAAATATTAAAACTACCATCAGATAGAGACAATAAACAATATATCAAGCAAAGATAATGAATAAGATACTGACTAAAAAAGTCAACAACTAATGGAAAATTAGTTATTAATTGGAGGAATTTAGCTATGTCAGATATATTAGAAGTTTCCGCTGAAGAAATTATTTACTATATAAAAATGGCTTGCCAAATCCCCGTAACTTTAGAAGCGATCGCCACCCAGAAAATCATTGCTGAAGCCGCCGATAAAGCAGGAATTGAAATTTCCATAGAAGAACTGCAAACAGCAGCAGACGATCTTCGCCTAGCTCACCGACTACTGAAAGCAGAAGACACTTGGGCTTGGTTAAAAAAACATTATCTTTCTCTAGATGACTTGGAAGAAATAGCCAAAATCAACCTCACATCTTCTAAATTAGCCAATCATTTATTTGCAGAGCAAATAGAACCATTTTTTTATGCACATCAATCTAAATATTTTGGCGCAGTAACTTATGAAGTGGTATTAGATGATGAAGATTTAGCCTTAGAACTATTTTATGCACTCAAAGAAGGCGAAATTAGTTTCCAAGAAATTGCCCGTCAATATATCCAAAATCCCGAAACCCGTCGCACTGGTGGTTATCAGGGAATCCGCCGCCGTATTGACTTCAGATCCGAGATTGCAGCCGCAGTTTTTGCCGCCACTCCCCCCCAGATTCTCAAGCCCATCACTACACCCAAAGGAGTACATATAATCTTAGTTGAAGAAATAATCAAACCAGAGTTAGATGATAACTTGCGGTTTCAAATTATGGGAGAGTTTTTTAGCAATTGGTTACAGCAACAAATAGCCTCGGTGGAAATTGTAGCCAATCTCAAAGAAAATAATCATACTCAAACATCACATCGCCTCCTCAAATCAAGCATACCCAGGTAAGTTGACGGTTGACGGTTGACTGTCAACTGTCAACAAATCCAAACCTACCCCCGAATTACTGTAATATTTCTCCCTTGGGGACTTAGGGTTATTTCGGTGCTGGTTCTGTCACTGATGGGGGGTAAGTCGGGACGACGGTCAAATATTACTAACCATCCTGTATCTAGATTTAATCCTGATAAATACTTATCTAATTGTATTAATCCTTGGGGTAAGGGGTCGGCTTTACCCTGTTTCCATACCTTTAATTCCATCCCTAAGACCACATCCCCATAACGCATACATATGACCGACAAAACGTTAGTGCGATCGCTACGTAGTACCCAAAGCGATCGCCTTTATTAGTTACTCATATCCCCGACTTCTGACTATGATCTTCTGGGGTAGTTATAAATTTTCGTGGAAGTCGGGGATATTGCCCAGCTAGTGATGAAGATTACATATCAACACTTATTAAACAACCTCTAAGACTCTTGAACACTAATCGCCTTTGGCTTACATATAAGAAAAACATATTTTACTAATTTTACTTGATGAATTTTCCTTTCACGAAGATCAAAATTAACGATAATTCGGATACAGTAAACTCAGTTTTAAATTATTTCAATTAATCCCATTTATGCTAATAAATACGACTACAGACATTAGTCAACTGACAACTGTCACCGGGACAGATGGAGATGATGTACTTTATGGCACTAATGAAAGTGATACCATTGATGGGGGTCTAGGGTATGACTACTATCGTGGTAACTATAGCGATCGCACCACTGGGTTAACTATGACCTATGACCCCGCCACGGGTAATGGTACAATCACCATTGGCAGTGAAGTAGATACGTTAATTTCCATTGAAAGCTTTGATGGTGAGGGTGGTTTCAGAGGTACAGCTTTTGATGATGTGATTGTTGGGACTGCTGCCAATGATAATTGGTGGAATTGGTGGGGTGCTCCACTAGGTGGTTTATATGGTGGGGATGGTAATGACACCATCTCAGGTGGTGCTGGTGATGATAGACTCTATGGTGAGGAAGGGAATGATATCTTAAATGGGGATGCTGGTAATGATGCACTCTATGGCGGTAATGGTAATGACATCATCTCAGGTGGTACTGGTGACGATATACTCTATGGTGAGGAAGGGAATGATACCTTAAATGGGGATGCTGGTAATGATGCACTCTATGGCGGTAATGGGGATGATACCTTAAATGGTGGTACTGGTGACGATATACTCTTTGGTGAGGAAGGGAATGATACCTTAAATGGGGATGATGGTAATGATACACTCTATGGCGGTAATGGGGATGATACCTTAAATGGTGGTGCTGGTGATGATGTCTTTTGGTCGGAGGGTGGCAATGATAGGATTGATGGTGGTACAGGGTATGACTACTATCGTGGTAACAACTATAGCGATCGCACCAGTGGGTTAAGTATGACCTATGACCCCATCACGGGTAATGGTACAATTACCATTGGCAGTGAAGTAGATACGTTAATTTCCATTGAAAGCTTTGATGGTGAGGGTGGTTTCAGAGGTACAGCTTTTGATGATGTGATTATTGGGACTGCTGCCAATGATAATTGGTGGAATGGAGGTTTATTTGGTGGGGATGGTAATGACACCATCTCAGGTGGTGCTGGTGATGATAAACTCTATGGTGAGGAAGGGAATGATACCTTAAATGGGGATGCTGGTAATGATGCACTCTATGGCGGTAATGGGGATGATAGCTTAAATGGTGGTGCTGGTGACGATACACTCTATGGTGAGGAAGGGAATGATATCTTAAATGGGGATGATGGTAATGATACACTCTATGGCGGTAATGGGGATAATATCCTAAATGGTGGTGCTGGTAATGATGCACTCTATGGCGGTAATGGTAATGACATCCTAAATGGTGGAGATGGAAATGATTACTTTGACAGTGGACTGGGTAACGGTCTGATTATTGGTGGTGCTGGTGATGACTTTCTCTACCTAGATCATAGTTCACAGAAAAGTACACCCCTATTACTAAAACACAGCACCAGTGACACCATTGTTGCGGGGGAAACTTTATTTAGAGGAATAGAAAAATCGGTCATTTTTGGTACTGCTGTTAATGATATTTTAGAGGGTGGTACTGTTAGCAGCGGTCTCTATGGTGGCGATGGAGATGACTACATCAAAGGCGGTGCTGGGAATGACAGCGGTTATTTGGGTTGGTATGACGGTCCTAGATACGCAGGACTCTATGGCGGTAATGGTAATGACATCCTAGATGGTGGGGATGGGGATGATTACTTTGACAGTGGACTGGGTAACGACCTGATTATTGGTGGTGCTGGTGATGACTTTCTCTACGTAGATCATAGTTCACAGGAAAGTACACCCCTACTGCTAAAATACAGCACCAGTAACACTATTGTTACAGGGGAAACCTTATTTAGAGAAATAGAAAAATCGGTCGTTTTTGGGACTGCTGTTAATGATATTTTAGAGGGTGGTACTGTTAGTAGCGCTCTCTATGGTGGCGATGGAGATGACTACCTCAAAGGCGGAGCCGGAAATGACCGCGATACATATTTCGGTTGGTATAACGGTTCCGTCAGATGGGCAGGACTCTATGGCGGTTTTGGAAATGATTACCTTGATGGTGGGGATGGAAATGATTACCTTGATGGTGGGGATGGAAATGATACCCTAATCGCAGTTAACCCCAATAACAAGAACCCTGGTATAAATCAAATAGACTATTTAGTAGGAGGAAGTGGAAGCGACTTATTCATCCTCGGTGATTCTACTTGGATAGGCTATGATGACCTCAACGCTACCACCAACGGTACTAACGACTATGCCGAAATCGCCGACTTTAACCCCAGCGAAGGTGATATTATTCAACTCAAAGGCGGTGTTAATTACCTTCTGAGCATTTATTATGCAGATACTCACCTTCTCATCGATAAACCCGGTACAATACCTGATGAGCTGATTGCCGTCATTAAAAATCGCACAGATTTAGACCTCACACATGACTACTTCTACATCAGTGCAAGTACAATTCCCACCCTGGCTATTGCTGCCACTGATACCGTCAAGGAAGAAGGCAACACCGGTAATACCTCCTTCACCTTCACTGTTACCCGCAGTGGGGACACGACAGGTGCCAGCATTGTAACATGGGCAGTGACAGGTTCTGGTACTAACCCTGTTAACGCGGCTGACTTTGGAGGTAGATTACCATCGGGTACTGTCAACTTTGCCGCAGGGGTAACATCTCAAGTAATTACAGTCAATGTCAGAGGTGAGAAGGTAGTAGAAACCGACGAGAGCTTTACGGTCACCCTATCTAACCCCAGTAACGCCTCCATTACCACCGCCACTGCTACTGGGACAATTCTTAGTGATGACTTGTTAACAAATCCTGGTCAACTGGTGATCGCCCCTCAAAGTAGCAATGTTACACCAGGAAAGGGAGAAATTAAGTTAAACTATCGCCTTGATAACTTTCAAGATCGTGAACTATCCTCTGTAGGATTGTCAATTTACTTTGACAGTTCAGAACTGAATATTAATACAACAGATATTAATGTTTCCAGTTCTGTGGGGGATATAGTCGGTGATAAAATTATCATTGATGACACGGGAGATGCTGATAATGATCCTAAAACCGATAAGGAATTGACGTTTATTATCAACCGCATTCAAACCACCGGGAGTGATAACCTATTTCTTAACATTCCCTTCACCCCCACAGGGGAGTTTGATGGAGAAACTAAAGTTAACTTTGCCGCCAACAGCGGTAACCCAAATATAGATGTATTGGGAGTACCTTCTGTAACAGTCAGTGGACTTGCTGCGGATATTGATGGTAACGGTAGGGTGACTGGTGCTGATTTATTGTTCATTGACCAATATCTGCTGTTACGGAATAATCCTAACGTCGATGCGATTCTGCAAAGTTCTTTTAATCTCTTTAGTACTGAAACCGTGGGAGCCACAAACACCACAGGAGCAGCTTTGAGGAGTGCGATCGCCAATGGGGTT